>CAZDKM010000034.1:0-9579 GCA_964505985.1 Candidatus Woesearchaeota archaeon | reverse complement strand
TTTATAGCATTATATCCAGGAACAAAAGCTGCAATGTGCTTTCCATTTTTAATTAATTGTACAACAACGCATTTGCGCATGGCGCTGTTGGGCTGTTTGGCTTCTCTTTGTGTTTTTTCAAGAACAATAGCTTTTGCTTGCGGGCTTCCCTTTAGTGGATCAGATTTAGCTTTAAGGTTCAAAGCGCTTCTAGTATACCATTTATTATTCCATCTAAACTTCTTCCTTCTAGTCATAAGCTTTTTCCCTGCATTTAATCCATTTGATTTATTTCCCATTTTCAAGCAATTTTCAGTTCAACATTAAAATATTTCTTCAGGATGGTATTATAAAACTTTAGGTTTTTCCCATCCCTCCCAATTAATAAGGCCTTTGTCTTTACATCTCCCTTCACTTCCAAAAACCCTCCCTTATCCTCTATTTCAGCCTCTAAGGGGTAAATTAAGCTATTTATAAAATTAACCCTATCCTTGGTAAACTCTATTATCTTAATCTTTTTCTTCATTAAATTAGATATTTTCTTTACATTCCTTCCGCCTTTTCCAATGGCTTTAGCCCCGTCATCAACTATAAACAATAAAACATCATTATGAGAGTACATATCTTTTACTTTAGATCTTGTTAATTTCTCAAACAAGTTTATCTGTTGTATTGTGTCATTAGAATATATCATCTTTAGAAGCTTAAAACACTTATAGAAAAGGGCTTTTTGCATATAACTCCAAGCTCTTCATTTGTTTCCTTAATCTCATTTAATTTGGCATCAAACACCTTGCAATAATGCTTTATATCTTTTTTAACCTCCTCAGGGCAATTGCTTGAAATATAAACATTCTTTGCATCTCCTCTCTTCAATGCCTTCATAGTTCTTTCTGTTCCTATGATAACTTTTTTTTCCTTTAAAGCGTCTCTTAAATCTTTCATTTTTTATCCTTTATCTTTGCTATTAAACTCGGCAGCCCGGTTCCAACTGGAATCTCCTGATTTAGCATCACATTCTCAATCACTGAATTTAATTTATCTTCCTCGCCTTTTAGAGTCGCATTGACAATATGTTTTAAAGGTGTTTCGAAGCTTGCTCTTGCTAGCACACTTTCCTTCTCTCCCGTAATTCCGCTTCTTGTTATGCCTTTTATAGTTCCCATAGACGTCATAACATCAGCCAGCAGCATTATATGCCTGATATCAATATCCAATCCCTGATTTTCAATAACCTCAATAGCCTCGTTCATTATTGCCTGCCTCGCAGCCTCAATTCCCAATATTGTATAGACCATAAAAATGTCATTGGTGATAGTTCTCCTAAAATCAACCCCTTCAACATTCATTATATCCTTGTAATTATTCCCCACACATATAATAATAAATTCATTGTCCCTTTTTATAGGCAATACTTGTCTTATCCCCTTAATTCCTTTGACATGCATCTCCCTTGCTTTCTCTCTTAATTGATACAATTCTTTTAGTTCAAACTGCTCCGCTTTAAGTTTTATGGAAATAAAATCCTTGTTTGCCCTTACATCAACATTCTTTAGTGAATCCAAGATCATTTTAACTAGCTGGGTCTCAGTGATTGAAAAATCCCTCATCTTTGTTTTATTAGTATAGACCTCTATCCTTGACTGGGACATATTAACTGCAAACTCATCCACAATCTCCCACAATTTTGTCTCTTTGATAGAAGCAGCAACCTTCTTAACTCTCACAGGATCTTTCGCAATATCTCTGTCTAGATAAACCTCTATCTTAGGAGTGCTTGGCTCTTTCCTTGCATCTAATAATTCAATCAACCTCGGCAGTCCCAATGTAACAGCAACTTCAGCAACGCCTGCAAAGTGAAATACATTTAAAGTATTATGAGTTATAATTCCTTCAAATGTGGTAAATGTTTCCAACCCAGGGACAGACAAATCATATACAAAATCATCATTCTGCACATATTCAATTTTTTCTATTGCATCCCAGACAACATCGGAATTAAACATTCTGTTCATAACCCTTAATTCATTTGAAATATCAACGTTTTTTTCCTTGGATAATAATTCGAATTTCTTGATATACTTGAATAAAGCAGTTCTTCCTATCCTTTGTCTCTTGGTAAAGTTATTGACATATCTTGTACTCATTCCAATTTTTTTAGTAGCATCAAACAATAAGCTTCCAAATCCTGAAATCATATCTGTATAATCCTGGGAAGTTTCATTCCAGAATTTCTTAGCCATTCCGGCTAATTTCTCCAAATCCTTTCTTTTATATTCTATATCGCATCCAATATGCTGCAAAAATAATGGAGCATATTTGTAAGGGACTAACAGCCAGTATTGATTATCTTCAGTTTTATAAGAAAAGATATTAAACCTGTTTAAAAGCAAAGCTATGCCATCCCTTAATTCTCTTGAATTAGAAGAAACTCTGATCATTTTCCCAGACACATGGAAATTTGCATCTCCATCAAAATATCCTTTTAATAGACCAGAAACAAATTCTTCTTCAGCACTATAAGCAAATTCGGGAACAACTTTCATTGCCGAACCAGTCTTGCATGAATTTATTAAGAAATTTGCTAATAAAGAAGAATTTATCTTTAAGTCTCTTGAAAGAGAAAATCCTCTTTGATTATACTCTTCCTTATACCCCAAATTCAGAAAAGAAGCAAATTCTTTAGCATTATTCATAAAATTATCATCAACATTGGATAATGAAACTTGTCCGTTAGTAGCATTGCCTTCAGCTAAATAAGCCCCAATAAACCATCCGAATTTATTATCTAATCTTACAGTATCAGGAATGCATTTTGAATGTGTCTTTTCCCTAAACAATAATCCATTATCCTCTACCAGTTTAAATCTTGAAGTCTCAGGAATTTTAATATAGTCAGATGTTTTAATCTCTTTAATGCAATGCTCTGGAAGATACTTAATGACAGGTATCCTGTCTCCAACATTTAAGCTTTTGCCTGCAACTGGAACTATTTTATTATCATCTCTTACAACAAAAGAATGGTTGTCTGTCGCTGTTATCTCTCTTCCGGAAGCAGTTATTAATTTCATTAGCTTTTTTTTACATTTATGTCTGCTGCATTCAACAACTTTTTTCCACTCAACTTTTTCTTCCTGATTTATGCTTGGAACATAAAATTCATAATCATTTAAAGGAAGTATTTCAGTATCATTAAAGCTAAAAGAGCCGTTTACATTTATTAATTCGTCTAAAAATTCCCCTATTCTAACAATCTTTATTCTATCTTTAATTTTTATAATTATTTTTTCATTCCTTGACAGGCTCATCTGCGTACCTGGCTCGCCAATGCTTTCAGCAGTAACAATGCCTATAGCCTCTCCTGGATTTATTTTTGAACTTTCAAAAGAATCTCTGACTCTGTCTAACACCTTCCTTACTTGATCTCCCTTGAGTTTGCTTTCCTCTGCCCCTCTCCTCACTTCATCCAGTAATTTCTGAGGAAGTTCTGTATATTCCTCATAAATTGATTTAGCCATAGACCATTACCTCTTTCACAATTTTTTGGACATTAATCTTCCCGCCCTCGCTTTTATGAACATCTATACCATCATCCCCATATTTGAACTGGATGATATTTCCATTGGCATCCCTGACAGTATGGTCATATTCTATCTTCAGGTCTTGCAGCGCATTTGATAACCTTCTGTATAAATACCCTGATTTAGGAGTTCTTAATGCAGTATCCATCAGTGAATCTCTCCCTGTCATTGAATGGAAGAAATATTCTGTCGGGTTTAGACCATCTCTATACCCCCCATATACAAAACCTTTTGCTGAGGGGCTTAAGCTTCCTTTTTCAAAAACAGTGAGAGTTCTCTCCTTGTAGCCATTTCTTATTCTACTTCCCCCTAAGGCTTGCTGTCCCACAGAAGCTGCCATTTGTGCTACATTAAGTATATTTCCCGTAGCCCCAGACTTTGCCATTAAGATTGTTGAATTCTCCTCTGGTATTGTCTCAAACACGGTCTCTCCTATTTTGTTTCTTAAGCTGTTTAAATTTTGCAATATCATCTTTTCTAATGTCTCCTCTACAGTCAAGCCAGGCATAGCATCCAACTTCCCATCTCTATATTGCTGCACTAGCTCATCCACTTTCTTTTCAATTTGCGCTGTTAAGTTTTTATTTTTATTAATAACTTCTTCCGGTAGATCTGTATCTGAGATGGAAGTTGTAAATCCAATCCTCAATAAAACTGCAATACCTAGTCTAAACAGTTTACCTAACAAATCAATCCCTATGTCCTCTCCATACTTCGCATATAAGGCCCTGATCAAAGTTCCATTATCTTCTCCAATAGTTGATTTGTCAATCACGCCTTCTATTAGTCTACCCTTCTCAATCTTTACACCCCTTCCATCCCTTGAATTTCCTATGAAGTCAAAATCCCTCGGTAATAAGGCGCTAAACACCTCTTTTCCATTAACCTCTTTTGTCTTGCCTAAACTAAACTCTTTTACTCCTATAGAATATAACAGCTGGATAGCATCTTCTCTAGAAAATACAAGATCTCTGGTCAACAAATAATTTCCAGTAATAGCATCATTAGTGCACCCGATAACATTGAATCCATTTTTAGGTGTTATTATATGGCTCTGCACCTGCATTAGAATCTCTGCTTCAGCCCTTGCTTCAACTGTTTGGGGAATATGTAAATTCATCTCATCTCCGTCAAAGTCTGCATTATAAGGGGTGCATGTACCAGGATTCAGCCTAAATGATCTCCCAGGAAGCACTTTTATCTTATGGCACATAATGCTCATTCTGTGCAGGCTTGGTTGTCTGTTGAAAACGCAGATATCCCCATTCATTAAGTGCCTCTCAACTATATCCCCTGGAACCAGATCAGTAAGAATCTGCTCTTTTGTTTCATCAGTAATCTTTTTCTTTTTTCCATCCCGGGTTATAACATAGTTAGAGCCAACATAATTCTCAGGGCCATTAGTAATAAGTTTCTTAAGCCATTCGATATTCCACGAAGTAACTTTCTCCGGAATAGTCAATTCCATTGCAATAGACAAAGGAATTCCAACTTCATTAAATTTAATTTTTGGATCTGGGCTTATAACAGTTCTTGCTGCATAATTAACTCTCTTACCAGCTAGGTTGTATCTAAATCTGCCCTCTTTGCTCTTGATTCTCTCTGATAAAGTCTTTAATGGCTGCCCTGATCTATGTCTCGCAGGTGGCACTTGTGAAATTGCATTATCAATGTAAGTTGTAATATGATATTGCAGCAAATCCCACAAATCCTCTATAATTATCTCAGGAGCTCCTGCATTTATATTCTCAAACAATCTCTGGTTAATCCTCACAATGTCTCCAAGTTTATGCGTCAAATCATCCTCTGATCTTTCTCCAGATTCTAATGTAATACTTGGTCTCACAGTAACCGGGGGTATTGGCAATAAAGTGAGAATCATCCACTCAGGCCTTGCGTACTCTGGATTAAATCCCAGCGCAACCACAGTCTCATCAGAGATTTTTTCAAGTCTTGCCCTTATCTCAATAGGGCTCAGCCTGACATCATTTTCAATATAACTATTTGGTTTTTCCAGCTTAACTTTATACTGCTTTGCCTCACAGTGAGGGCATTTTCCAGTTTCCTTAAGAGTTTTTTTCTTAATCTCCTTCTCGTCCATTAAAAGGTGTGCGCATTCTCTGCATGTGTACTTCAAGAGATGTAATATAGGTCTCACATATTTAATATGAATAACAGGTCTTGCTAAATCCAAATATCCAAAATGCCCGGGGCATTCCTTTAATTTTCCATTGCATGTTTTGCATCTTAATCCAGGATCAATCACACCAAGTCTTACATCCATTAATCCGCCGTCAACAGGATACCCCTCCTTGTCATAAAGCTCGGGGGTAACTATCTTAACACTGCCTATCTTCTTTATCATGTTAGGTCCCAATAGACCAAAGAAAATGCTTCCGACTTTTTTGTAAATATATTCCTCTCTCATTTTCAATATTTGCTCTTTAATACTAATTTAGGATATACGCATAATGATTTTAATTCATCCATCAGTAGCTTAAAAGCATAGCTAAGCTCCACAGCAGTTATTTCAACATTGCTTCCGCATTTTAAACAGTGCTTTGTATTCTTGAAAGTATCATTGATTGCAAGCATTCCGCATTTCTCGCACACATATACAATTGTCTTGTCTGAATCAAATCTCTCTTTCAGCATCAAACTTGCTCCATGCGCTACAAAACAGTCCTTCTCCATCTCCCCAACCCTTAACCCTCCTCCTCTTGCCCTGCCCTCTATTGGTTGTCTTGTTAATAATTGGATTCTTCCTGACGCTCTTGCATGCAGTTTATTAGCAACCATATGCTTCAACCTTAAATAATACATATCTCCAACAAATATTCTTGCTTTAAACTTCTCTCCTGACATTCCATTATAAAATACCTCAGTTCCATTTTCTCTAAATCCTAAATTTACCAATTCATCCCTTAAATCTGATTCCTTCTCAACATCAAATGTAGTCCCATCAACATATCTTCCAGCCAAGCTACCGACTTTCCCAGCAACTACCTCAATAAGATGGCTGATTGTCATCCTTCCTGGAATGCTGTGGGGTGAGAAGATAATATCAGGCCTTATACCTGTAGCAGAAAAAGGCATATTCTCCTCATCAACAATCATTCCAACTACTCCTTTCTGCCCATGCCTTGAAGCAAATTTATCTCCCAGCTCAGGAATTCTCTCCTCTCTTAATCTCACTTTAACAATCTTATTCCCCTCTTCATTCTCTGTAATCACGACCATGTCAACAACTCCACCCTCTCCATGTCCTATTGTTGTTGAGCTCTCTCTTCTAGTGCTTGCAGCAACGCTGAATTCTTCTAACTCGCCTAAGAATCTTGGTGGACTTGTCTTGCCAATGATAACATCATCTTCCTTTAACTCAGCCCCATTATAAACAACACCATCTTTCTCCAAATATCTATAATCCTTCTCAGCTCTGTATCCTTTAACTTCCTTATCAGGGATATGAATCTCATCAGTTAATCCCCCGCTATATCTCAACTCCTCTGACTCATAAGGCCTGAAATAAGTGCTTCTTGCAAAACCCCTCTGCACAGATCCTTTATTTAGAATAATAGAATCCTCCATATTATATCCCTCAAAGCTCATCAGTGCAATAACAACATTTTGACCTGCAGGATGTTTGTCATATTTCATAACATCATGCATAAATGATTTAACAACAGGCCTCTCAGGATAATGCAGTATACTGACATCTGTGTCCATCCTCATTAAAAAGTTAGTTGCATACAAACCAACACTCTGCTTCTGAATCTTGCTTCCTCTTATAAGTCTTGAAGAGCTTCCAAAATTAGAATAAGGAATTAAACTTGTTGTCAGCCCCAAAATAACAACTGGGCTTATTTCAAGATGAGTATGTTTATTCGTTAAATCTTCTTCTTTAAGGGCAACCAAAGCATCCTCTTCCTCCAGAGCATCTATGTATTCAATTACCCCTTCATTAACCAAATCATCCCACCCTAATTCTTTTTTCATTAGCTTATCAAGATATGCTTCTGTGAATAATGGTTTGCCGTTTTCAACCCTTATCAAAGGCCTTCTTAATCTCCCCTTAGAAGTCTCAATATAAACCTCATCCAGCTTTGGTTCATAAATTAAGTTTACACTTCCCAACAATTTATCTCCAGCTCTCTTTGCCTTTACATTCCTAATAAACTCTTTAGCATTATCTGCATTTCCTATATATTTATTGTCTAAAAATACATCAGCCATCTTGCTTTAACCCACATGATTCTAATATTTTCCTTAATTTATCCTCAGGAACATCCTCTTGTGATATGCTCGCCAGCATAGCTAGATTCTTCCTCAACCCAATTGGAGTACCCTCAGGAGTTTCAATTGGCCCCAATCTTCCCCAGTGTGTGCTGTGCAATGCCCTTGCATCAAAGTTTTCCTGTGTAGTTGACAACAAGCTCACAACTCTCTGTAGGTGTGAGATAGTAGCATTGAAATTGGTCCTGTCAATATTCTGGCTTATCCCCTTTCTTCCTCCAACCCATACCCCCGTAGCCATAGCACTCTTTATCCTTGAAGTTAGCAATTGGTCCCTTATTATAATTCTCACAGATTGGAATTTTCCTCTTTTAACAAGTCTCTGGAAATTATACAGCATATCCTGTATTAAGGTCCTTAAGTTGACTCTGAATAAATCCGCCAGCAAATCTCCGCTTAATTTAAGTCTCTTATCCATATAATGATCTTTATCACTCAAAGTCAAACCTTCCTTGCTCACTGTCAAGAATCTCTTTATATATTTGCAGAGTGAATAAGCTTTTTTTAATCTGTCCTCTTTATTTACTCCCAGATGGGGGAACAGATATTTATCAATCATCTCAGTTGCTCTTTCAATTTTTTCTTCCCTTGACTGAGTTATTCCAATTCTTTTTGCAATAAATTCCAAAGCATCATCTTGTGTTTTCAAATCAATGCACTCATATAAGTTGATAAAAATATCATCATAAACTTTTGTTTTAGAAATAGCCTCTGAAATCTCCTGGTCTTTAATCAGTCCAAGAGATTTGATGACAGCAACAATTGGGATCCTCTTAAACCTTGTAAATGAAAAGTATATCACTCCATCTTTCATCTGCTCAATCAAATTAGGAATCCTGTAACTTCCCCTTTCTGAATACAATCTCACAGTATATTTGCTTGGTCCTGTTTTCGCTTTGTCAATAAACAGTTTATTTGAGGCCAAATCCTCGACAATTATTAGCACTCTCTCATTTCCATTTAGTATAAAATATCCCCCTGGATCATTTGGATCTTCATGCATTTCAATTAGCTTGTCCTTGTCCAGTCCATGTAAGTGGCAGTATTTTGATTTAAGCATAACTGGGATTTTTCCAATAGTAACCGTAAATGTCTCTCTCTCAACTCCATCTATATAAGTGCTCACAGTTAAATTAACAGGAGCGGAATAGGTTAATTTCCTTAGCCTTGCCTCCATAGGATAAACATCCCTCTTGCTTCCATCAGCCTCTACCAATTGCGGCTTCTCAATCCTTATCTTCCCAAGTTTAATCTTAAAATCCTGAACCTCGCTTGGAATAATTGTGGGAATAATCTCATTAGCCTCATCAACAATCTCCTGCATCCTTCTTTCCATAAAATTATTGAAGGATTTTATATTGGACTCAACAATAGAATGTTTTGAAAAATATTCCTCAATTACTTTCTTATATCCCTTGACCATCTTAAAACACTACCCTATAAAAAAAGGTCTCCCCTACTGTCGGACTTTTCCTTATGATTTTGATAACATCCCCTTTTTCAGCTTCCATATCTTCAATAGCAGGGTCTGTTTTCTTTATTTTTGGCAGCTGATTTTTTTTTATATTATACTGCTGAAGTAATTCCTCTACTTCCTCTTTCTTTAATTTAATATGTTTAGGCACTAATATGTGCGTCTTCACATCAAATTTCTTTTCTGTTTTTGCCATCTTTTTAAAGTTTTTGGGCCGAGCAGGATTTTCTGCGATATTGCTATGCAACATCC
>CAZDKM010000033.1:0-9620 GCA_964505985.1 Candidatus Woesearchaeota archaeon | reverse complement strand
GAAGAATGCAAATCTAAAGTAGAATTTGAAAGAAAAGTTTCATTCATAGATGCAAAAGCAGATTTCGACATTTCAAAATTAAAATCATTGATAGTCTCTAAGTTCAAAAAAGAAAGATATGGGTTGGTAAGCGCTGTTCAATTCCTCTCGCAATTAGAGGAAATAAAAAAAGAATTGCCAAACTCAACAATAGCGGGGCAGGTAGTTGGCTGTAATGTTCTTAATACTATAAGATTAAAAGAAAAAGTCAGAGGATTTATCTACATTGGTTCTGCTTACTTTTATCCAATAGAAATAGCTGCAAAAACCAAATTGCCAGTATACATTGCAAATCCATTGACAAACAAAATAACCAAAGTTTCAAGACAGCAGATAGAAGAGTATGAAAAAAAGAAAAAAGGCAAATTATTGAAGTTCTTGTCCTCTGCAAAAATAGGAATTCTAGTTTCAACAAAGCCGAGGCACGAAAATATTACAATAGCTCAGTTAATATAAGAAAATCTTAATAATGAATCTTCTATATTTATTTCAAATACATTAAATCCATCCAGTCTAGAGGACTTTCAGGATATAGACTGCTGGATTAATACTGCATGCTCGAGGATAGAGCATCCAAAAATAATTAATTATGAAGACATACCCTCTGAATATCTGGAGGTCAAGCCTGAGATAAAAGAATTTAGACCAAATTTAATAAAATCCAAATGACAAAAACAGAAAAGATAACAAACATCGCTGCTAAAAGAGGTTTCTTTTTTCCATCTGGGGAAATTTATAATCCAATTGCAGGGTTCTGGACTTATGGCCATTTAGGAACTTTAATGAAGCATAAATGGGAAGATCTCTGGAGAGATTATTTCTTAAGATTAGACGCAAATTACTATGAGATAGAGGATGTTAACATAATGAGCAAGAAAGTATTCCAGAGTTCAGGCCATCTGGAAAATTTTAAGGACCCATTGGTTGAATGCAAAAAATGTCATAACCGCTGCAGGGCTGATCAGTTAATAGAGGATGAAATTAATATTAATGCAGATGGCCTCAAAGAAGAAGAAATGGATTCTTTATTAAAAAAACACAAAATAAAATGCCCAAATTGTGGCGCTTCAGATTTCGATAATATTAAATGGTTCAACATGATGTTTGACCTAAAAGTCGGAGCTACAGGGAATGAAGTGGTTTATTTAAGGCCTGAAACAGCGCAATCTCCGTTTGTGTCATTCAAAAGAGAATTTTTAGCTTTAAGGGAAAAATTGCCAATGGGCCTTGCTGTAATAGGCAAAGCCTTTAGAAATGAAATTTCCCCTCGCCAAGGCTTCTTCAGATTAAGAGAGTTTACACAGGCAGAACTGCAGATATTCTTTGATCCAGATAAAATAAATGAATCAGAAAATTGGGATGAAGTAAAAAATTATAAACTAGGATTATATCTAGTTAAAGAAAGAAAATCAAAAAAAATAACAGAAGTAAAATGTGATGAGGCAAATAAAAAATTAAAGCTCCCGAAATTCTATGTATATCATTTAGCAAAGATACAGCAGTTTTATCTGGATATCTTAAAAATTCCTAGAGATAAGTTTAGATTCCGTGAATTATCCGAAGAAGAAAGAGCCTTCTATAACAGGATACATTTTGATATTGAATTGGATTTAGAAACATTATCAGGATTTAAAGAAGTGGCAGGTTGTCATTACCGCGGGGATCATGATTTATCTGGTCACCAAAAAGGCTCAAAAGAAAAGCACGAAGTCGCGGTAGAGGGAAAAAAATTCATCCCTCATGTTCTAGAATTAAGCTTCGGAGTTGACAGAAATATCTGGGCATTGATGGACTTATCCTTTAGAGAAGAAAAAGAAAGAACATTATTCACATTCTCCCCAATTATCTCTCCCATCCAGGTTGCAGTATTCCCTCTGTTAAGAAAAGATAAACTGCCGGAAAAAGCAAAAGAAATATTCAATTCATTAAACGAAGAATTTAATATCTCATATGATGAAACAGGCTCGATAGGAAAGATGTATAGGAGAATGGATGAAATAGGCTGTAATGCTATGATAACTATAGACCACCAGACATTAAAGGATAATTCTGTTACTCTAAGGGATAGAGACTCAATGAAGCAGGTCAGAGTTAAAATTAAAGATTTAAATTCTGTTTTAAAAAAATTCTTTGAAAATGAGAAGATAGAAAAACTTGGGAAATTAGTAAAGTAGTTCTAAAGGGCCGATAGTTTAGTGGTAAAATACAAGGCTGGCAGTCTTGAGTCCCGAGTTCGGTTCTCGGTCGGTCCAGTTACATTACGAGGTACTGCTTAATCCAAAACCTTAAAAAATAACTCTTCCCCTAATATTTAATGCAGACTAGATCGGCGGGTTAGCCCCTCGTTGTAACCGCAAACGGGCTTCATGGCGGGATCGAATCCTGGAGAGAGGTATATGCAATGTTGCAGGCCTTAGCCGTACCATTGACCCTCTGTCCTGTTTGGCTGATATATTAAGAAATCAGGTCAGGGCAGGAATGCAGCAGCCTTAACTTTTTATATCGGCGCTTGCAGGTTAGCAGAGGTTAGGAAAAGCTAAGATCAACTTGCAATAAAGTATGTATCCATCTCCGGGGTGTCTGTACTTTTAAAATAAAGAAAAAAAGAATTAGAAATTCTTTCCTGTTAAAATCTTAACTTTACTATCGCCAGGTCTTACTCTTGAATCCATTGCAACCAGATATTTCAAGTTGCTTTTTTCTGCATTTAATACTAAGTTTCTGTCAATGTACCCATCAAACACCACAGCATAGGCATTCTTCAGGTTTCTTATAGTGCCCCCAAGCTCACTTGTCGGGACTTTTCCTAAGACCCCCAATTTGTCATCAAGGATAAATGCTCCTCTTGTTCCGACTAAATCATCCAATAACTCCTTGAATTTTTTAGTTTCTTCTGGCTGGACAATTGCTCCCCTTTCTTCCATTCTTTCCATATTACTGTTAAAACTTCTTCTCTCCTGGATTCTTATAGGCTGAGAAACTATCTTCTCCCCATTCCCTCCAGTGCTTGGAAGCCCCATCTCCATCTTTACCTGCTCCACAGTAATCCTGCTTCTCAAAGCCTTATGGATCTCCTTTTTAGTAATCTCCTCTACTTCTTTGCCGTCAGGAGCTTTAACTACATAGTCAAGCTCAATTCCAGCATCTATTAGTCCTTTAATAATAAGATCTCCTCCCCTATCTCCATCTACAAAAGCAACAAGCACTTTCTTGCTTCCAAGGGTCTTTATTGTATTAGGGGCACTGGTTCCATTAACTGCTATGACATTCTTTATTCCATGTTTTAACAGGTTCAGAACATCTGCCCTTCCCTCTACTAATATTACTTCCTCACTCTCATCTACTGCTGGTCCAGCTGCCAATCTATCAGGCCCATATTCAGAAACCTCCATCATCCTGACAGAGTGCTCTACTAGATCTGTTAATTCCTGGGAATCAGGCAAAACACTTGAGGTTAATTCTCTTAGTAATTCCTTAGCCCTTTCTATGACAAAATTTCTCTTAGAAATCCTAACATCCTCTATCTTGTCTACTCTAACCTTGGAATTGCAGGGTCCAATCCTTTGTATAGTCTCTAAAGCAGCTGCAATTACTGCTGTCTCTGCTTTATCTAAATTACTCGGTATTATAATAGCCCCATTTGTCCTTCCATTTCTAGTCTCTAAATTTACTTCAATTCTCCCTATCCTTCCGCTTCTTTGTAATTCTCTTAATTCTAATTCATTCCCCAGTAATCCTTCAGTTTGACCAAATATAGCTCCTACTACATCTGGTTTCTCTACTACTCCCTCTGCATTTATTGCAGTATGAACTATATATTTTGCTCCTACAGGGCTTATCTTTGCCATTTCAATTCCTCCTATAAAGCCCTATAAACCTAGAACAAAGCCTTCTCAACCCTAAATTCCTCTAAATAACTACTTTTTTTGATACTTTTTAAATTTTAAGGTCATTTTCAGTTAAGTGTGATGAATAAAGCTTAAATTTGGCTCCGTTTCAGTTTAAAGGTGATTTTTTAATTATAAATTGTTGCCTGGTACACTAACCCCCAAGTTCATCGTGTAGCCGTTGGCTTACTCCGTTGAGTATTCTCATGCCAGGCTATATTTACTATACCTAATATCTATATAAAGATTTCTATGACCACTTTAAGAAAGTAAAATTTTATTTTTTCAGGATTTTAACTATGCCGTGATTCATTCTAAGCTCTACTTTGTCCCCAGTCTTAAAAACTCTTGTAGCCTTACCAGTCCCAATTATACAAGGCTTATTCATCTCCCTAGAGACTATAGCAGCATGACAGGTAATCCCACCTTCATCTGTAACTATTGCTAAAGCTTTCCTCATTAGAGGAACAAACTCTGGCCTAGTCATTGAAGTGATCAATATTTCATCCCCTTCTATAGATTGATCTTTAGAGTTTAGTATAACTTTCACTCTCCCAGTTATCACTGCCTCTTCTCCCATACAAGCTACATTTCCTTGCAAGTCCTTGCTATTACCTAATTCTTCTTTAATTAGCTCATTTCTAAACATAACTGCATCATTCCCTGTAAAGATAGTTCTCTTATCCCCATTTTGAGAAACCCAAAAACTCTGCTCCATCCTTTGGTTCAAAATAGACAAATCAAAATTATGCTCTATTATTCTTGGTATCTCCTCAGTTGCAGCACATCCTAACAGTTTTGGATCAAGATTAGCCCTAGATGCAAATTCATCAATAAAATTAAAGAAATGGTGAAGCATCATTAAAACTACTTTTTTCCTTTCATCTCTTACTAAAGTTACATTTTGCAGATGTCTTAATTCCTTAATAGTCTGTTCAGATAAATTTAATTCTTTAATTAACTTCTCTTGTTTCTTAGATAATTTTTCTCGATTTGTTAGTTTTTCTAATTCTTCCTTTAGTTTAAGTATGTTTGACTCGTAAATTGTCTCTTTTATAAACTCCAAAAAATCTCGAATTGTTAAAATCGTATGTTGTGCATAATTATTCTGAATCCAGTAATACTTTTGTTGATGCCCTTGCAGTGACATAAAGAAGGGATTATCTCTGAATTTAATATCTGCAAGGTAATCTTCCACAGGAGTTTCTAATAAAATTTTCCTTTCTTTTGAACTTCTTAAGTATCTAATAATTATCTTAAGCAAGTCAATTCTCTCCCTAGCAATAAAAGATGACTCTATAGGTAAAGTAAGAGTTGCAAACGCCTCCTTAGCTTTTTGTTTATTGTTTATCAATTCCTCAAATTGTGGAAAATAAACTTTATCAAGAAAAGGTGAGTATGGCTCAACTATTAAAGAAATTGACCAAAACTCACTTAACATCTTATTAAATTCATTAAATTCATTAAGAATGTCCTCTTGTGAAAGCTTCTTTAAATTGACAAAATCGAGCCTAGTTAAAAATCTTTCAAATTTAATATATACATCTTTACATTGCTGCATCAATTCATCTATTTTCTGGGGATTTTCCTTTAGCACTTTAAATTGTGATTTACAACTAGCTATTGATTCTTCAATACTAAGTATTTGTGTACAGTAACTTTTTTGACTCATAAATATGCAGAAAGAAAGCCCGGGTTTGAAATATTTTCCTATGTTTGACATCTGGATAATGCCAATATCTACTGTAATTGGTAAAATAGGACCTTCTTCCATCCAGAAAGTGTTTTTTTTAATATAATCCTGAAATTTGGGTTTATCTACCTCCCCTATACTCTTGTTCTTTTCTAATATCTTCTCAACCTCAGTTCTTCTATACCTTCTATCCCCTCTTTTTCCAATTCTCACAGCTTTTAGAATGCCTAATTTATCCCAGTTTCTTAAGGTTAATTTGCTAACTCCTAAGAGCTTTGCTACATAACTTATATCAACTAAATCTTCATTTTTTACCATTTTTATTTATATTAATTAATATAAATTAATAGTTTATTTATAAAATTATCGATTTTAAGCTCTTTTAGAACCCTAATTATCCTTTTTTCACCCTTTGGCTATTAAGTATAGAAAAAATCAAGCAGGAATCTTAATCTCAACTCTCTTCCTTAAGTCTTCAATAGCTAGCATATCATAGATTTCTTTTAATTTTTTTATTTTCTCATTTTCAAAATTTAATTTAAATAACTTAGCTTTTCCTACATCCCTTGTATGAATAATTATTCCATATTTAATTAAATTATCCCAGATCCTGTATAAAGTAGCTCTCCCTATTCCAGCATTTTCAGCCATATCTGTTATAGAAAAATCTAACTCTCCCACTGTTAACAAATAATCCATAATTCTTATTTTTGGAGAATCTCCCATAAATTCTATGAATAAAGATTTATCTGCCATACTAATTTCCATTTTTTAGAATATTTAAATATTTCTATTTTGAGACAATAATGTATCTTTTTAGCCAGAAAAATTAAAATAATATTCTGTTATTAAAGAGGTATGAATGTCAGTTTAGAAATAAAAAAGCAAATAATCAAAAAATTAGTTTTATGGAGAAAATGGGGAGCTTCTCATACTGAAAATATTTTGAAAGGATTGCCATCTCACCTAAGAGGTGGAAAAGAAACTAAAAAAGCTCTAAAGGAATTAATTAAAAGCAAGTGGCTTCTTCCAGCCATGAAAACAGGAGAAACACATTATTCTCTAAATCCAGAAAAAACCAAGGAAATCTTAGAGTTTTATGAAAAACATTGTAAATAATTATCCTTTAGAATTTTTCTTCAGAATTTTTACAATACCATTATTAGCATCCACCTCTATTTCATCACCATCATGTAAAACTTTGGTAGCTATTCTAGTTCCTATCACACATGGCTTCCCTAACTCTCTAGAAACAATCGAAGCATGACTCAGTAAACCACCCTCATCAGTGATTATAGCTGCAGCCTTCTTCATAGCAGAAACATAGTCTGGACTTGTCATAGAACAGACTAAAACTTCGCCTTTCTCAATCTTATGAGATTCGCTTGCCCTTACAATTATCCTTACCTTACCTCTGACTTTCCCAGAACAAGCTGGCTGACCTTTAAATTCTTTGATATCTTCTTCTACTTTCCCAACATTACTATTAACCCAATCAGAAATCTCTTTCCCTTCTCTGTCAACATTAACCATAAACTCTTTATTTTGTAGTAAAAAGATGTAATTTTTTCTTTCATTTAATTCCCTCTTACTTATCTTAAATTTACCTTCTAGAGATTTTTTAATTTCTTCAGATGTTAAATTATTCCATTTAGAGTAAGGAATATTTATATTTTTTGCTAATGCTTTAAAAAAAGGAATTAAATCTGCAGTGGTCTTTAAAGCTGATTCCACACTCCAAGTTAATAACCATCCAAACTCACGAGCTAATTCAATGTTTTTCATAAGTTCTTTATCTTTTTTTATCTTCTCAATAATTTTCTTCCCTAGTTCAAGATTTTTCTGTTTCTGAAAAGCCTGTAATTTATGTTCATTAATAAATTCTTTATCAACTGATTTCACTTTTTCTATAAGTTCATCCAAAGTCAAAGGTTCTATAGGTAAAGTAACAAAAGTTTTCATCCAGGAAAATTTATCCAAATAATCCTTAGATTTTTTAATAAGTCCTTTATCTTTAAATCCACTGTCTTTTGATATTTTTACAAGTTCAAAGAACTTATCCTGCTCTTGTTGGAACATTGCTTCTTTTATAGGGAAAATTAGAACCATTAAGGCATTATTAAAATCAGTGATATCTTCAATAATATCCCTATGTTTTTCTAATCCTGCTTTAACTTTATCTGAGAGGAGGTTATATTCTGTAACATACCAAGGAATAAAAAACCAAGGGATTAATTCTAGAATTTTCTTATCAAATCCCTCCCATGAACCAGGAACATTATTTGATTTTTTGATTTCTTTGGCTATCTTCTCAAATTCCAAAACTCTTTTCTTAGTTGCTTCAGCTATATATTTGAGATACTTTTCATCTTTGTTTATTGCATCCTTCAAAAGGCTGATAATCTTTTCTTTTTGTTTAATCTTTACATAGCCCTTGCTTGAATTTGTAAATAGATAGTCTAATTCTTGTATTGGAAGATTTAATTCTTTCTTAAAGTTATAAAATATAGCTCTACACCACAGATCTGCCATCAAAAAACTTTGTCTATCCCTTTGCTGGAATTCAAATTCCCATTCCTCTAAGTTGATATTAGATTTTTTAAGTTTCTTTAGCATTTTTCAAGATTTTGATTATACCTCTATCAGCATCCACCTCAACTAAATCGCCATCATGTAATACCTTAGTAGCTATCTTTGTCCCAACCACGCAGGGTATTTTTAGCTCTCTTGAGACAATGGCTGCATGACAGGTAATCCCACCTTCATCAGTAATAATAGCACTTGCTTTCTTCATTAAAGATACGAACTCAGGTCTGGTCATTCCTGTAACCAATATATTCCCTTTGTTAAATTTATCTCGCTCATTTTCTATATTTTTTATTATCTTAACATTCCCTTTTATTTTTCCAGGAAATCCTATCTGTCCTTTAATCTCACTGGATTCAGATCTATGTTGTTTTAAGAAAAACTCTTCTAAAATTTTTTTATTTCTTTCATAATTACCATATTCTACTTCTTTATTACCTTCATAGTCAACTAATACAGCAAATCCTTTTTTTCTTTTAGCTATCTTATCTTTATTTTTAGCCAAATAATCCTTACCTTTAATAATCTCTTCAAGAGTACAGTAAAAAATTAATCCATCAGATAAACCAGCTTCTTTAAATACTCTCTGGGCAATTCTCTTAAATAAAGCTAATGATTTTGAAAAGTAATCTTTCCTCTCATCTCTCAATCTGATTATATTTTGTATGAAAATAACTAATTTCCTTTCATTTAAACCCAGACTTAACAACCATCTTTCATAATCATCAAGTCTTTTCTTTTTCTCGCTTTCATATTTCAGAAGGGTTTTATTTGCTTTTGAAGAAGTATATTCTACATATTCTTCTTTAAGGATTTTTTCAATCTCTTTAGGGATCAAAACTTTATAATAAAAAGCCTCAAAATATTGGCAAGTTTCAGAAATCTCTTTCCAAGATTTGCCATTTTTTAATAGATTCATTAAAAATAAGAATCTCCTCTTCTCAAAAGAATCGGATTTAGGGATTATAGCCTGTTCCCATAAAGTATCAAATCTTTCTTTTTTTATATTAATCTTCAAAGATTCTATTAATTTAAAACACATTTCTTTATCAAAATAGATAGTATAAAAACTCATAGCGCTGACTTTCCAAGTTGTTTCCATTATGTTCCTAGTATGAAAAACAAGTTCTTTATTATTCATGGTCTCTATATAATCATAGGTTAGCTTTTCATAAAGTGAATCTAGAATCTTAGTTAGTTTTAGAAATTTATCTTTTTCTTTATCCAATACAGAAGCATTTCTCCAGTATCGATTAAACATCTCTTCTATTAAGTTTTTGATTTTTGAAAAAGGAAGGTACAATATTCCTTCTCCTTCTTTCATAATTACTAATACAGGAAAAGAAGTCTTATCCTTATAGAATTCTTCAAAATAGCATCTATTGTTCCATCCTGCTCCTTGTACAAAAACTGCA
>CAZDKM010000032.1:7288-9723 GCA_964505985.1 Candidatus Woesearchaeota archaeon | reverse complement strand
AATGTAATCTAACAAATTCAGTAAGTTCCTCTCTTGTTTCTGCATATTGATATGGGGTGCTTTGATTAGAACTAACACTATTATCATTTCCACAGCCTACTAAAGTTAGTAAAGCTGCTAAACTTCCTTTTGCTAAAGTATTAAATCTCATACTAATTTTCTAAATTCAGGGGTTTATAAATCTTTTGATTTGTTACCACTCACTAGAAATAATCTATATTTAAGAAGTTTTATAGATAACCAAGTTGTTATAATCAAAAGTCACAACAACGCAACAATGCAGGCTAATAAAAAGCTTTAAAAAACCCCCATTTCTCTATTCTCTTTATGGCAACAATATACGATACTGATACAAATAATTTAATAAAAAAAGCTGCTGAAGAGCTTAAAAAGCAGATAAAAGAGCCTGAATGGGCTAAATTCGTGAAAACAGGGGTAGCTAAAGACAGACCTCCTGTAGATTTAGATTGGTGGTATAAGAGAGCTGCTTCAGTGCTTAGAAGTGTATACCTAACAGGTCCAATAGGAACCAACAAGTTAAGGCATAGATATAGCAGTAAAAAAAACAGAGGATACAAGCCAGAGAAGACATTCAATGCTGGTGGAAAAATAATAAGAACTATCCTGCAGCAGTTAGAAAAGGCAGAATTAGTCCAAAAAGGGGAGAAGGATAAGCATAAAGGCAGGATAATAACAGCAAAAGGAAAAAGCTTCTTAGATAAATTATCCAAATGAATATTGATGAAACAAAGAGAAGAAAATTAGAGGAAATTCAAAATAAATACCAGCAAGGTTTTAATGAAGAGGAAGCCTTAAAAAACCAAATAGAGCAGTTAGAGGCATTAGCAAAGCAGTTTTTAGATAAAGAAGCATTGTCAAGATTCGGCAACTTAAAGATTGCCCATCCTGAAAAAGCAATGCATCTTGCTTCTGTTATAATACAGATGGCAAAGACAGGAAGATTAAAAGAAAAATTGAATGACGGGCAGTTAAAAGAAATATTATTAATGTTAAAAGAAGAAAAGGAATTCATCATAAAAAGGAAATAAAATGAGTAGATATAGGGGATTAGCAAAAAAACTAAGATTGGCAAAAAGATTAAAGCAGACTAAATGGGCTCCTTTCTGGACAGTGCCGAAAATTTACGGCAAGAACAGAAGAGTTCACCCAGGAAGGCATACAGCTGTAAAAAGACATTGGAGAAGGAATAGGACTGACGCATAAAAATGGCACTCGAAAGAATTTATACAATCCCATTAAGGAAGGAATTTTCAAGAGCTCCTAATTATAGAAGGACTAAAAGAAGCGTCAGGACTATAAGAGAATTTCTTCAGAGGCATATGAAATGTGATAATGTTAAATTAGGGAAATACCTCAACTTGGAGTTATGGAAGGATGGAAGGAAAAACCCGCCTCCAAGAATCCAGGTTAAAGCAATTAAAGACAAGATAAAAATAAAAGATAAGGATGTTGAAGTTGTCCAGGCTGAATTAATCAATGCACCTATTGAGTTCAAGAAAGAAGAAAAGAAAGCAGAGGCTAAGGAAGAAAAGAAGAAAGATAAATTAGAAGAAGAGAAAAAAGAAGTTCTTGAGAAAGGAGAGAAGAAAGAAACTAAATTGCAGAGAGAAGAAGAGGCAAAGCCTAAAGATGTGATAAAGCATCAGAAAGTCGCTTCTGAAGAAGTTCAGGAAAAGATGAGAAGCCAGAAAATAATTACCTCACCTCAAAAACCAAGACATGAGCACCATGATGCAAAAGGAAAGAAATAACTCTAATCTCTAAAAGCCCAAGATTTTTAAAAAAGTTCGCATATATCCACTAAAAAGGGGGTTGTATGCTCCAAATCTTCACATTTCAGCTCCTAAAGAAACATATTCCTATTTGTAAAAGAATTTATAAAACAAAGCCTTATAAGTAAGAAAATTCTTACATTTTTATGAAAACAATTATTAGAACTATAAAAGTAAGCGAAAAAGGGCAAATCGCTCTGCCTAAAGATGTAAGGGAATCTGCAGAAATAGGTATAGGAGATAATCTAATTTTAATTCAAAAAGACAAAAAGATTATGTTAGAAAAAGCAGAAATTATAGAATCAAAAACAAAAGACGATTTTAAAGATTTAGTAAAAATTTCCGAGATATCTCTAAAAAGTTTATGGGATAATGAAGAAGACGAAATTTGGAGTAGTTACTTAAAAAAGAAGTGACTACTATGGAGCAAAGAGATATTGTTTTAGTTTCATTTCCTTTTAGCGATTTTAAAAATGAGAAAGTAAGACCCACTATAATAATTTCTAACAGTGAGTATAATAAAAGATTTGATGATATTGTAGTTGTTCCATTGACCAGCAATCTTGAATTAAGAGATTATGCAATATCTCTAACAAATCAGGATTTAGAAACCGGTAATATTGTAAAAGAAAGTAAAATCAA
>CAZDKM010000032.1:1601-7278 GCA_964505985.1 Candidatus Woesearchaeota archaeon | reverse complement strand
AAAGCTGTTCGGATGGTTATAGGTAGGGTAAAGAAAGAAAAGTTTGTTTCTATCAAAGAAATGATTTATAAGTTAGTTGATTAGTCCAATGTTTATGGAAAGTTTACTTCCTTTTGAAAAATCAGAAAGAAAAATAATTGTAAAGAAAAAAACTAATTCTGAACAAGGAGTTAATCCAGAAGAAAGATCAGTTGAAGAATTAATAAATTATGGGATAATAAATTTAAATAAACCTCGAGGTCCTTCATCCCATCAAGTTTCTGCCTATGTTCAGCAAATTTTAGGTATAAATAAAGCTGGGCATTCGGGCACTTTAGACCCCCATGTAACTGGAGTCTTGCCAATTGCCCTAGGAAAAGCAACAAGAATAGTCCAGACTTTACTTAAGGCAGGAAAAGAATATGTAGGAATAATGCATTTACATACTGACATTCCTGAAGAAGAAATAATGAAAGTAGCAGAACAATTTCTAGGGAAAATTGAACAATTGCCTCCAATAAGAAGCGCTGTCAAAAGAAGGTTAAGAACAAGAGAAATTTATTACTTAGAAATATTAGAAATAGAAGGCAGAGATGTTTTATTCAAGGTTGGTTCAGAAGCAGGTTTTTACGTGAGAAAGTGGTGCCATGATTTTGGTTTAAAATTAAAGACAAATGCCCACATGCTTCAGTTAATAAGAACAAAAGCAGGTCCATTCAAGGAAGAAAATTGGCATTCACTGCATGACTTAAAAGACGCTTATACTTTATGGAAAGAACAAGGAGTTGAAGAAGAACTAAGAAAAATAATCTTGCCAATAGAAGCAGCAGTTCAGCATTTGCCGAAAATATGGGTTTTAGATAATGCTGTAAATACTTTATGCCACGGGGCAGATTTATCTATCCCAGGAATTTCAAAATACAATGAATTTAAAGAAGATGAAACAGTTGCAATAATGACATTAAAAGATGAGTTAATATGTTTAGCTGATGCAGTAGAGTCTAGTTCTTTCATAGAAAGAAATGACAAAGGGAAGATAGCAAAGACAAAGAAAGTTTTTATGGAGAGAGATATTTATTCATAAGTCATTTCATATACAACCAAATAACACTCCTTGCTGCTTTTAGCTTTTGAAAAATTCTCTAAGAATCTTAAAACCTCTTCAGAATTATGAACCTTCTCCAATTTCTCATCATAGTCTACTCTTGAGAAATCAGGAGAGACATAGCATTTAAAATCATCTAAATTAACCTTGAAAGATTTAGATAACTTATACTTATTCCCCTCTTGGGCAATATAGCCCTTCTTAACCAGGGACGTAACAACATCATACACATCCGAGAACTGCAACCCTGTTTTTGAAAATATCTCAGCAGAATTAAATGTATTCATTGTTAGAGCAGCATCAAATACTCTCTTTTGCTGAGGACTCAAATCCATTTTCGGGGTAAAGCTATCTCCTCTCCCAGTGTCAATATCTTTAATCAACTCCCCATTATTCAAGTTAACCAATACATTAAAATCATTAAAATCAACAAATAGACAGGGGATAAGTTTTGTTTTAATATCTTTTATTTTCCTTTCAGACATCAGCTCAATATCTTTTTTAGAATTTCTAGGCATTATAACATTCAGCAGCTCACCTTTCTTGCTAAAATCTTTTGCTTCTCTTAAGAAATCTTTTTTTAGAATAACTGCCTCTATCATATCAACCGCTTCTCCCCCATGTTTAGTCTTCCTAGGCCTTATATCAACAAATAAAGGCAGATCAACAACACCAGTTATCATGGCAGTCCCTATTGGAATATTCTTAATTTCCTTCTCAGTATCACCAGTTAACCCCTCAACAGAATTTGCAATAGCTTTAATATCCCCGGGATTTGTAACTTTTAATATTACCTGAGTGGTGCATTGGGACAATGCAGATTTATCTATCCTGCTGGGTCTCTGAGATATGATACACAATCCTAAACCGAATTTCCTTCCCTCACTGCTGATCTGTCTTATAATAGAAGAGCTTTTAGCCTCCCCAAAATTCCTTTCAGGAACATAGTTATGCGCCTCTTCTAAAATAACAAAGAAAGGGGGGATATCTGCTCTTTTTCTTGCCTCAAACAAGTCCTTTAATAATTTGTAAACAACGACCTCCTGTAGTTCTATCTGTATTCCCTTCAAATTAATTATAGTGCACTTTCCAGGCTGTATTAATTCCTGCAGAGAAGTAGGGCTCTTAGAAAACAAATTTAGCTTCTGAATAAACTCTATTAAATTAATTAAAGTATACTTAGCACTATTCTCCTCCAGTTCCAATTCATTAATCAGAGAATTAAAATCAACCTTCTCTTTCATGTTCCTCAACCCAGAATATAATAATCCTAACTGGGCATTGGACAATCTTGCAGGCAATAAATGGACTAATTCAGCTGAATTTAAATTATAAGCATTTAACTTTAATGGCATTGCTTTAGGATTATTCTCAATATCAGGTGAATATTCCTGGATGCTCCCAGGATAGGATTTAGGCTCAATCTTGAATTTCTTTAATTTTATCTCATCCTTGTCATTTTTATATCTCAAACTTGAATACTCTCCATGCGGATCAATAACTAAAACAGGAATTTCTTTTTCCAATATTTCTTCAATAAGGACAGCAACAGAATAACTTTTTCCAGATCCAGATTTAGCCAATACTGCAACATGTTTAGTTAGTAGTTTGTTCAAGTCTAAAAAAACATTCAGATTATCATACCCATTCAGATGACCCATAAAGGCCCCATTCTTAGTCTCCTCTAATCCTAAAGTTTTCTTTATGAAAACATCCTCTGCTTTCAGAACTTCACTTCCTGGTTCTAAAGGAACTCTCAAATGTTTTAATATCCCCTCTCTATATCCTATAATGTTGCAATAAGCTATAGATTCTTCATTGCTTTTCTCTATCTCAATTATCTGGGCCAGAACATCATATTCTTTAGTGGGTATCCACACATAATCTAATTTTTTAGCAGGTCCTTTAACTAAGAATTGAAAACCCATTGTAGAAGTCCTGCCTATAATCTTTCCAACTATCATAGGCAAAACATATGAACAAGATTTATTAAGGTTTTTATAGAATTAAGCTGTTTCTATCTCCAATCTTTCTAATCCAAGTGCTTGTTCTAAAAAGTATACCAATCCATCTAAATGTTCTTCCCTACCACCGCATTCAGGTCCCCATTCAAGTTCAACATTAGGTGGCAAACGAATTGATTCGTGACCAAAAGACCTTCTTCTTAAAACCCTATGTCCTTCCTGCCAGATAGAAATTCTCTTGTCCCACTCATCTTGACTAGAACCATAAGCAGCTAAAAAGCCAGTATATCCTAATAAAATAAATTCTTTAGCCATTTCTTTTGCATCCCTAAATGTTAAATGGCCGGGTTGAAATCCAGCTTTGTCAAAAACAACATCAAAAGGATATTTTTGTCTTAAAAAAACATCAACAAGGTTAGGGGGATGATATCTTGGGTGATCTTCTCCAGGTCCTGCCGGCTCCAATCTCCCCATTATAATTGGTTCTTCAGTCAGGCACCGTCTAGAAATGTATAACCCTGTATTTTCAGCAATTCTACCCCGTCTTCTCAGTTCCTCTGGATGCCACAAATTCCCTTCCAGGTATCCCCAATCAGAAGGTATAGCATTCACAATCTCTCGGAATATACTTTCTCTTCCTTTAGGAACAATATACGCCAAACGGTTATCCATTTAATCCAACAATAAGATAATTATTATAAATCTAACGTATTGAAAATGATATGGAAATAGTAAAAATAGACCAGAATTCAGGAATTCCTTTAATTGGCTTGGCCTACATAGGAATCTTAACTAGAAACGATAATAGTTTGATTCAAATAAGACCTACAACTGTCTGTAATCTTTATTGCAGTTTCTGTAGCACGGCAGCTAATTCTTCCAAAATTCATCCAAGAAACTTCATTGTAGATAAAGATTATTTAGTGGCCTGGATAAAAGAAGTTATTGATTATTTAGGAGGAATAGACATAGCCCATATCGATTCTGTTGGAGACCCCACTACCTACCCGAATTTAATTGAATTAATAAAAGAGATAAGAAGATTAAAAGTAAAAACAATATCAATGGTTACAAATGGAACCTTATTAAACAATATAAAAGAACTGAAACAGACAGGATTAGGCAGAGTAAATATATCTATTCATACTTTAAACAAAGAAAAAGGGAAATTATTGTTCGGAAAAGATTCTTATGATGTAACCAAAGTTATTGAAAATATAAAAGAATTAATAAAAAACAATATAGAAGTCTGGCTTACTCCAGTTTATCTCCCAGGAATAAATGAGCAAGATATTGAAGACTTAATTAAGCTGTCTAAAGAATTAAAATGCAACATAGGGATACAAAAGTATGAAGTTCATAAATATGGAAGAAAAATGAAAGGAACAAAGGAAGAAACCTATTATTCTTTTTATAAAAAAATAAATGAATGGGAAAATAAATATAATTTAAAACTAGGTTTTAAGGCAAAAGACATAGAAGTTAAAAAAACTAAAAAATTACCTCAAAAATTTAAATTAAATGAAAAAATAAATATAGAAATAAAAGCTAAAGGCTGGATGCCGAATCAGATGATTGGAACAGCAAGAAATAGAGCTATCACAATCTTAGATTGCAATAAACCAGTTAATTCAACAGTAAAAGCAAAAATTATTCAAATGAAAAACAATATTTACGTGGCAAAATGAAGAACATACAAGTTTCAAACGAAGGGAGTCTAAAAAAGAAAATTGAAATATTTAGAAAACGAGGAGTAGATAGAATTCATGTAGTTTCTGATTTTGATAGCACATTAACTACGAGTTTTGTTAACGGAAAAAGAGTCCCTTCAATTATCTCAGTTTTAAGAGACGGAAGCTACTTAACAAAAGATTATGCAGAAAAGGCTCAGGGGTTATATAATAAATACCATCCTATAGAAATAAACCAGGAATTACCAATAGAAGAAAGAAAAAAAGCAATGAATGAATGGTGGACAGAGCATTTCAAATTGCTAATCAGTTCAGGATTAAATAAAAAAGACATAAAAAAGGTCGTTGAATCTGGAAAAGTAAGATTAAGAAAAGGAATTTCAGAATTCCTAGGCCTTTTACATAAAAACAATATCCCATTAGTGATAATCTCAGGGAATGGTTTAGGGGGGGATTCAATTTCAATATTTTTAAAAAAAGAAGAAAAATTATTCAGCAATATTCACATAGTTTCCAACTCTTTTGAATGGGATGAAAGAGGAAATGCAATAAAAGTAAAAGAACCAATTATTCATGGAATGAACAAGGATGAAGCTGTTCTGCATAATCTTCCTTTCTTTAATGAAATAAAGAATAGAAAAAATATTATCTTATTAGGGGACAGTTTGGGAGATCCAGACATGGTAAAAGGTTTTGATTATGAAAATATAATAAAAGTAGGATTCCTAAATGAAAAAATAAAAGAATCTTTAGAAAGATATTCAGAATTATATGATGTTTTAATTTTAAACGATGGAAATTTAGATTTTATAAATTCTCTTTTAAAACAAATTACTCAGAAGTAGTTCCAAACATTTATAATATAAAAATATTTATCTAATATAGACTAAAAAAGGGGGTGAGACTAAGTGGCAAAATCTAGTGGAAGTAGCACTATT
>CAZDKM010000032.1:0-1591 GCA_964505985.1 Candidatus Woesearchaeota archaeon | reverse complement strand
CCTTATAGGAGTGGTCCTTGCCGTGATTCTGGGTGCCTTAGGGGTAGTACAGGGAACTTGGGTAGCAATATTGGTTGTTCTAGGTTTGATTGTAGGTATCCTAAACGTGACTGATGAAGAGGTAAGGCCATTCTTGACAGCAGGAACAGTGCTAGTATTGGTGTCTTTCTTAGGTAGAGATGTCCTCGGCACAGTGCCAATACTAGGAAACATCTTGAATGCAGTAATGGCATTGTTTGTTCCAGCTACATTTGTGGTTGCCTTAAAGAGTGTTTTTAGCCTAGCTAAAAAATAAACCTCTTTTTTCTTTTTTTATTATGCAAAGAATTAGGATTATAATTTCCGGGGAAGTAACTAGTGTATTTTTTAGAAAATTTATAAAAGAAAATGCTGTTTCTTTAAAAATAAACGGCTGGGTAAGGAATATTAAATATAAAGTAGAAGCAGTATTTGAGGGAGAAAGAAAACAAATAAATGAAATTTTGGAAAAATGCAAAAAAGGCCCTTATTCAAGCAGAGTGGATAAAATAGAAGTAATAGAAGAAAAACCAGAAAACTTGAAAGGGTTTAAGATAATTTATTAAATTAAACTGTTTCTAAACCTATATGGAATACATAGCCTCAACATTAGAAGGTCTTGAACCTATAGCAGAAGAAGAATTAGATGGAAAGAAATTCTGTAAAGGAAGAATAATATTTAACAAACAAAAGAAAATAATCAGAAGTGCTTTATTTTCATATAAGTTATTAAAAAATTTTAAATTCAAAAAAGAAGAGGATATTTACAAAGTAGAAATAAATCCAAAAATAAAAGGAACATTTAGGGTTGACTGCAATAGGGAAGGAAAGCATAAATTCTCCTCCCAGGACATAAGGAAAAACTTCGGGGAAAAGTTATACAACCAAGGCTTCAAAGTAAACTTAAAAGAGCCGGAAAATATTATTTTTATAGATATAAAAGATGATAACTGTTTCATTGGTTTAAATCCAATATACAACTACAAAAGACATTATAGGATAAGAAGCAGCTCAGGCTCAATTAATTCCACAATAGCCTATTCTCTAGTTCATTTAGCAGAAATAAAAAAATCAGATTCAGTCTTAGATACTTTCTGCAAGGATGGGATATTATTAATAGAATCAGGGGTTTCAGGGGCAAAAAAATTAAATGGTCTGGAGAGAGACATAAAAAATGCTTCAATAAACTCAAAACTGGCAAAAATAAAGATAAACTTAAGCAATGATCCTTTAGACTGGATAGAAACAAGATTCAAGGAAGGCTCTATAACAAAAATAATAACTTATCTTCCCTCACAATCAAAAAAACTAAGTAAAAATGATGCTTCAGAAATAACAAAAGAATTTTTTTATCAGGCAAAGCATGTTCTGAATAATAAAGGATTAATGGTTTTGTTAACTAGAGGTCCAAAGACAGTAAAAAAGTTTGCTTCAGAATTTGAATTCAGAATAATAGATTCACTATTCCTTACACAGGGAGATACCAGGTTTGCGATACTGAAATTAAAAAGAATCTAAAGTTATTTAAATACCTTCTTTATCTATTGTTACTATGGAGAATCCATTGACAAAA
>CAZDKM010000031.1:9281-9846 GCA_964505985.1 Candidatus Woesearchaeota archaeon | reverse complement strand
ATCAAGGAATCCTTTTCTTTTTCAGGAACTTCATCTAAAGGTTTAAAATCTATACCCATAGGAAAAGTATAAACTTCATCAAATCCATGTTTCTGTAAATCTTTCTTACTGGATTCAGAAATAGTCATACAAGGAACATCTTTATACAATCTCAGATAAACACTCTCAGCCAAATATCCAAATAAAGATATTGGAAAAGACATTTCATAAAACCGTATCTCTCTGCATAATTGATTGAAATAACTCATTCTTTTACACTTAACATATAAGGGAGAAAAATAAGGTATTGTATTTACTTGGTCTATAACCAAATCAAAGTTTTTTACATTATTCTTGTAAAATCTATAAGCCTTCCAATAAGTTCCTAATCTCCCACCCCCCCTAACCACACTATATCCATCAATAACCTCCTCATTTTCACATCCAGAAAATGCAGAACTATACAAAACACATTTATATCCTGCTTTTGTCCATCTTTTCAAAAGTTCATGAGTGACAATTTCAGCTCCACCTTTAGCGGGATTTTTAATATCCCTCCATGCTAACATTAGTATGCTTTTAGTCT
>CAZDKM010000031.1:7034-9271 GCA_964505985.1 Candidatus Woesearchaeota archaeon | reverse complement strand
TCAACAGGATTCCAGTCATACCATTTCAAAATATAATTTCTATAAGCAATTCCTAAGGTATCTTGCAACATATTTTTAGTTGCTTTCCAGTTAACAGAAGAACTCTTAAATAGGGATTTTATTTTAATCGGAGCTTCCACAATCTTAAATCCATATTTTTTCCCGACAACAATTAACTCCAAATCAAAAGCAAACCTTTTAACTAAAACTTTAGGCAATATTTTATCAGCACATTCTTTTTTTAATAATTTAAATCCTGATTGAGTATCTTTAATATTAATCTTAAATAAATAATTAACAAATATATGATATAACCAACTTAATATTTTTCTTTTGAGAGGATAATAAATCTCAGATTCAGGATGCCTTTTGCTTCCAACAACTATATCTGCATTAAATTTTTCCATATAATCTAACAATGTTAAAATCTGCCTAGGATGAATATCCAAATCAGCATCTAAGAATGTAACATAATCCCCAGTAGCTTTTTTAGCCCCATATTTTAAAGCAAAGCCTTTTCCTTTATTCTCTTTATACCTATAAACTTTTAATTTACTGCTTTTAACCTCTTTAGCTTCACTAAAAGTATTATCTTTACTTCCATCATCAACAGCCACAATTTCATAATTAAACTTAAATTTATTCAGAGTTCGGATAACTTCTTTTAAATTCCTGTAAATATACTCTCCGCAATTATAACATGGCATTACAAAGGAAATTTTAGATTGTGAGTCCATTTTTTATTCCAAAAGCCTCCCTAGTGTAAAATATAAAGAATAAAAACAATAAAAGGTTAACTCCTACAACAATCTTAACTACTTCTATTAAAGTTGAATGGAATAATGAAATCAAAACAGCTTCCAAAACAAAAGCTCCGAAAATAGCGTAAATAAAGCTTTTCTTGTCAATCCCAAAATTATAAAACATCAGAACATTGCTTAAAGAAAAGAATCCCAAGCCAACTGAAAATAACCCGAGCAGTTTTACAGCATCTAAATAGGCATTTCCATAAAGAGTATTAACTATGAAAGTAGGAGCTACAAAAGACAAAACAATTAAAGCAACAGCAATCAAAAAGACATAAAACAAGCTATTTCTTAAAATAGAAGAAGTATTTTCTCCTTTTTTAAACCTCTCATTTACTTTAGGAAAAACAACAGTTACTAATGCCATGGAAGAAAACCAGATAATCTTGGCTATTGTTGAAGCAGCATTATAAACCCCTACTTCAAAATCATTAAAGAACCTTTTAACTAAAATTATATCTCCATTAATCAATAATACTAAAAACATAGAGCCTAAAAATAAAAACCATCCGTAGCTATAAAGCATTGATTTCTCATTTGCAATATTTTCTTTCCTATACTTAAATAAGAATGCCAAAGCTATAAATGGAAATAATACTCCTATTAAAACAGACAAATTCAAGGCAATTAAAGCCCCTAAAACTCCAAAACCCAAACTGACAAAAATAATACCAAAAATTAATTTTAAAGATGTCCATAATAACCCATTAACATTCATCCATGTAAATTTCTGCAGTCCTCTCAAAAAACCATTTGGAATCTGCACTAAAAAAGTCAGAAAAACTAAAAATCCTATAATCATAACATAATAAGTCTCAATCCTTAAAAATCCAGCAATAAAACTGCTTATTAAAAGATATAATATAAAACCAATTATTCCATAAATTAATAATTTTCTAAAGGATCTAATTAATAGAGTTTTAATCTTTCCATATTCCTCATGAGTTTTATAGCTTGAAACAAATTTAGTCAAAACCGTATTAATAGAGCTTGCAGGAGCGCTTAATATGTAAAATAAGGAAATTAAAGCCCCAAATACACCATATTGCTCAGGTCCTAAAGTTCTCCCCATGTATAATTGAAAGATATAATTTAAAATATGCGTTAAAAAGGAAAAAATCAAGACTAAAATTCCATGTTTTAATAAAGAATCATTTTTATTTAATTGATTTAAAATAAAATTACTCATTAACATCACCAATTAACTTAGGAATATCACTAGGATTAAACTGTCCATCAGCATCAACATTTACAATAATATCAGCTTTTCTTTTCAAAGCCTCTTCAATTCCAGTCCTGAAAGCCATTCCAACCCCTTTATTTGAAGAATGACTGACAACTCTGGCTCCATTTTCCTCAGCTACCTCTTTAGTTCTATCTTTAGAGCCATCATTTACAACTATAACCTCTGTTTTAGAAATCCTCTCATTC
>CAZDKM010000031.1:0-7024 GCA_964505985.1 Candidatus Woesearchaeota archaeon | reverse complement strand
TGCTCTCAACATGTCAGTAATAGAGATATAATCCTCATTTTCTATATTTATCACCGTTATTTCAGTTCCTTTTACATTGATTTGTGTCATTTTTTATTTTCTAAACAGTTTTTCATTATACGCTCGAATAATAACAACTAGTTTCATTTACCCCCTTCAACAACCCCCATTTCTTTAAATATCCAATAAAAGCTTAAAAATCTTTGTTTTCAAAATTGTTTAAACTTTTTAAGGCATCGCCAATCCAAAACCCCCTCAAAACCCCAAAATTCCCCACTCCCAGCTCAAAAGTCAAGCATCCTGCGCCCAAAATCCTTGACTTACCTTCATCCAAAATCCTTGACCTAAAGTTCAAGTATCATGTATTTGTTCCCTTACTCCAAGATTATTTCTAAGAATAAAATCCAATTTGTTTAATCCAAAATGTATATTCCAAGACTATGATTAAAGCAAATAAAGATTTATATGATTCAAAAATAGATAAGAAAAAAATGAAGAAATATGAAGTCTATACAACCGATGAATTTGACCAGGATTTTGAAAGATTAGACAATTCATTAAAAATCCAGATTGACAATGAAATTGAACAGTTAGAAATAAACCCCTATGTAGGTAGGTCTTTAAATTATAAATTTTTTAGAGAAAAGAAAGTAAAAAAGTTCAGAATATATTTCCTTGTGTATGAAGAATATGTAGTAGTATTTGTTATAGCCCTCAGCAGTAAAAAAGACCAACAAAAAGTCATAAACACAATAAAGACTCTTATTCCATATTACAAAGAAGAGATAAAGAAAAAACTAGGTTCATGAAAATTTTTTCCAAGGCTTTATTCTCCCTGCTTTAATATCTTCTAGCCCCTTAACAAGTTTGATTAACAAAGACTCATCTATATCTGCCTTTCTTCTTAATTCCTTATATTCTTGTTTAGGTATTGTAATTGTTTCCATATTCAAACATTAAATACATCAGCATTTATATAATTTTCGGCATTTTGGGCAACTTTCTAGCCCCCATTGAATTTAATGAGTGGCTAGGATAGGACCAACAATCTCAGCCATTTTAGTTTCTAATATACCAACCAGATTATTATCGTTATAAGAATATACATCACCAACATCCAAGGACAAAATTCTTTTCTGCATATACATGCTAGGGAATCTTTTTGATAATTCTGTCCTTTGAGCGCCTTCCATTACAACAATTAAATCCGCCCACGCAAGCTCTTTTTTAGTAACTGGCTTCTCATTGTATAACCCCGCGGATTTGGTTTTAAATCTCCCTCTAAATAACTCTTCTGCTGTCTTACTCCTATTCTGATTTTGATTGCAAATAAATAAGATTTTCATATTTTCTAATAAAACTTGCCTATATTTATAGCTTTCTGTAAAAGGTTTTATTATAGGTACTACAAAGACTGAAAGCATTAAATATTCGTGACATAAAGAGATGAACATTACGCTGTTATTCTCATCTTTTGCTTTTCAACTCTTTTCTTTAAGTCTTCAACAGCCAGCATGTCATATATCTCCTTTAATTTTTGGATTTTTTGGTTTTCAGAATTTAGCTTGAATAACTTGGCTTTTCCTATGTCTCTTGTATGGATTATTATTTTGTACAAGCCAAAATTCATAATACAAGGTTTCATGGTTGTTTGGTAACAGAGGATCAATTAAAACTTGCCAATGCCGCGTAAATTCTTCTAATTTTTAACTATTTTTTAAATGAAGCCCCCCAATCGCAGCAAGCTGCGGAATAATCCCCAGGAAGGAATATAAAAACAATTAGAAATAAATCAATCAATCTCTACTTAGATCCTTCTTCATAGTATAAAACCTCCTTCCATTTTCAGCCTGCTTAAGTAAATATTCCCCCTCAGCTTTTCTCATCTTTCCCATTCTAGCAACCAATCTCCCATCCGAAGAATAAATATTATGCTCTAATCTATAACCCACCACTTCTAATACCCCTTGACTAAAACTACTCCGAGAATAAATTTCTATAGTGTTTCTAATCTGCTCCAGGGGCAAGTATTCTAATTCAACTAATTCCAGCCCTTCCGAACTAAACTCACCTAATGTTTTCCATCCAGTATGTACTATTCTAAGTTGCCAGTCTTTCGCATACAATCTTCCCTCTTCCAAAATTCTAACCACTCTATCATTGACCCTTTCTCCAGAAGACCTAGCTAGTCTAAACTCACCCTCTCCCACTCTTTCATATAAGCTATAAGCAGCAGTCTTGTCTATATCATCCAAAACATGAATCCTATCCAATTGTCCAAAGCATCTGAACATAACAGCATTAAAAAGAACAAATATTAAAAACCTAACCCAAGAATAAGTTTAAATAAATTCCTTTACTGTTCCATGCTTTTTTAGTTCACATGCACATACTCAAAGTTTATGGTTTATTAACTCCCCATGCCTTAATCCCCTCCTTCTCTCCTCCTTTCTTCTTTTCTTCTCAAATTTTAAAAAATAATAAAAAGTCTCATCAAAGAAAGGATCATAAGGTATTCCTCCCGGCTTATTTATCCCCAAAGCAACACTATTCTCATGGGTAATACTCCATCTTCCATTCCTATTCTCAAAAACTAAATCAATTCCCTTTAATTCATTAAAAGGTGATAATACATAATGCCCAGTAACACTTCTCCAACACCCAAGCTCCAATAATCCCTCTTCAGTATAGCTTCTCCTAGCAATCTCCCTTCTAAAAAACCAGTATCTCAATTCCCCTTCTCCCTCCTTTATAAGCTGCCTGACCTTCTCATGGCTTAATCCTACCATCCTTCCTATCTCCTTTAGTGTAAGCCCCCCCTCTCTCCCAATTCCATAGTACAGTCTTACTAATTTTGCTTTTTTCCTGCTTATCTCCCCTAAAGCCCTCATAATCAAAGTAACTGCCTCTTTTCTTTCATAGCAATCCTCAGGTGTCTCTCCCTCATCTGCAATATATCCCTCCCATAATCCTAGCTCTTCTCCTTCATCAATCTCAACCTCTCCCTCTTCTGGGATATGATCCACCCTTATAAAAGTAAGAGTGTCTAAAGAAAGTAGGTTTAGATAAGGTCTTGGTTTTTGACTTTTAACTCCAGCAAAAACATTAAAAGCCGAATCCAGCACATGCCCAGGTCTTATCCACCTCCCAACTCTAAAACTTCCCCTATTAATCAATTGCCTCCCATACCCATCACTATCTGGCCTGTATCTTCTTAATTCAGGCATTAAGAATGAAGACAAGTAAGAAGTAAACTTAACCCCAATAGGTCTCATGGTCTCAGCAGCATAAAAACAGCAATCAATAGCAGTAGCTATCAAGCCCTCCCTGTAAGAAGGAGGCCTAGTTGCAGCTACCACATAAGCCATCTTAACTGCCCACTTTAAATTATGTTCTATAACCTTATTCCTTGCAGTTATATCCCCCCCTTCCCTATATCTTCTAATTAATCTTTGCTCTTCTTCTCGTTCTAAAGGCCCCGGCAGTTCCATAAAAGAAAAATCAATTTTTTATTTATAAACCTTTCTAAGATAATCACTAAAAAGTAACATCAACAATTGATCCTCTCAGCTCCCTTTAATGCAACAATGCAGTATAAATAAAATTAAGATTGCTCTAAGATTCTCTTTAAGTGGCTTTCTCTTACCCTAGTCATATCTGATTCACAAATGCCAATATCAACACCATGTGCATCTAATCTGCGCATTAATTCACCAGTTATATTTACTAGTTCTTCCTCATATTGCCCGCAATGCACACAATCAAGTATTCTAATATAAACTCTTCCTCTTTTAACATCCTTAAATCTCAGCACATCAGGAAAATAATGCCCGCAAGCCTGTACTTTCTGCCCTTTAAAATATGGTCCGTTCATACTATCTATATTTAAGATAAATTTAAAAGTCTTTTCCAAATAATTGAAGTATGGCAAGATGGCAGTTGTACAAATGGGTTGCTCCTTTTAACTCCCAAGAAGAATGCAGAAATGCAATAAAGTCTCTGGCTGAAATAATAGGTTATACCCCAGAACAATCCCCAATTCAAGCAGTAGACAATGGAGATTTATTAAAGCTCGAAGTTGCAGCCTGGGATAAAACATATGTACAGGCAAGTTATGCCTCTAAAAACGGCAGCCCACATCTAAGAACTCTTAAACAATGCCTCGGAGAGCCAGAAGAATCAGATACATTGCTTGAATCAATGCCTGTAAAAAATTTCATGTAGTTTTTCTTTGTCTAATGCTCCTTATATTCTTCTCAAATTGGTCAATAGAAATCAGCCCCATCAGATACACAACTAATTCATTTAGGCATCTTCTGGATCTTCTTGATTTTAAAAATCTGGCTTGTCTCGGGCTTAGATAGAAAGGCAGCTCAGTTGTCATATGCTCTAATGTAACATTAAAAACAGAAGCAACCTCTCCAGCAAGTCTCCTTTCAATATCTTCTCCATTAACTCTCTCGCGTAAAGTTTGTTTATCCAGTCCAACTAACTGAGCAACTTTGTAATGTGATATGTTAAAAAGAGCGCTATAAACCCTGTAGTTAACCCTGAATATATCAGCTTCTCTTTCAGATAAAAAACCTCTTTTGTAATTGTTCATATAACCAATATATGGGCAACCCCACATATATTAACATCAAAAAGCCTAATCATCCTCTTCAGCTAAGAAATCAACAATCTTCTCAAATATGTTCTTTCCCTCTTTTGGTTTTTCCTCCTTAGGCTCTTCCTTCTTTTCTTCAGCTTTTATCTCTTTTTTCTTTTTGACTTTCTTTTCCTCTTTTATCTCCTTATGCTTGCTAATAGCATCTCTTAAATTATCAATACTATTCCTAATCTCCTCAATCTCATTTTCAATAGCATCTATCTTTTTGTATATTCTATTGTCTTTTTTTATTGAATTAATCTCATTTTCTACTTCATCTTTAATTGTGTTTATCTTCTTGTCTAATTTATCAGATAAGCTTTTTATTTTCTCCTCTGTTTTCTTCTCTAACCTGCTATCACCATCTGGCTTAACTCCTTCCCTTAATTCATCTCTAAGCTCGTAAATATTATTTTCCAGCTTCCCATCAAATTCTCCTTTAATCTTAGCTATAGAACCCTTAATCTCTTTAATATCTCCCTCAAATTTATCCCTGATTCCATTTATTTCCTTCCCAAATTTGCTCTTGATATCATCAATTTTTTTATTATCAACATTCTTTAAGGCATCATCCAGTTTATTTCTGATTCCATTAATTTCTTTTTCTAATTTATTCTTAATATCATCAGTCTTTTTATTATCAATATTCTTTAAGGCATCATCCAGTTTATTTCTGATTCCATTTATTTCTTTTTCTAATTTATTCTTAATATCATCAGTCTTTTTATTATCAACATTCTTTAAAGCCTCATCAATTTTTTTGTATTTGTCTCTGAATTCATCAATCTTCTTCTCTATTTTACTATCCTTCTTTTCATCAACATTTTTCAAAGCATCATCTAATTTTCTACCAATATTTTTACTCTCATCTTTTAATCTGTAAACCTCATTGTCAATCTCATTCTTGTAGTTTTCACTGTCTTTTCTTATATCAACTACCTCTCTCTCAACTAAATCTATAGAATCCTTTATTTTCTTCAAATCATCCTTAACCACAATCCTCTTGTCTATCTCGGTTAAAGACTTGCCAAGTTCTTTTAATTCACCTCTTATGTCCTCAAGATTAATTTTCCTCATATCATTTACTTTTTCCTTGATATCAGAAACATCGCTCAGTAATAGATTAATCTCCTTGTCTCTTCCGCTGAACTCCTTCTCAATCTCCTTTCTCAATTGGCTTAATTCAAGGAGAGAATCTCTCATCTCATCCAGTTCTTTTTGTAGAAGATCAAGGTCTTTCCTGACAAATTCAAGAGAGTTCCCAAAAGCCTTGCTCAATCTATTTTCAGCATTTTTTAATCCAGAAACCTCATTATCTATCTTGAAGATATCTGTTTTTACTTTCTGAAAAGAATTTCTCACAGCTCTTTCATCAATCATACCACTTTAAAGTAAGGAAAAGGTTATAAATATTATTATTCTCCCCAGTATAGATAAAAATGTCATTAATATGTACAGAATGTAGGCAATTTGAAAAATAGACTCCTTTATTAATGTTTGTAAGAAAATTATCCAATAATTTCTATAATCTCTTTTAGCTTTTTAACATTTAACTGATAAGCATCTCCATATTTTGTTTTACCGTAATAAATAACTATTTCTTCTTTAATTAAATCATTTAAAACTTCATCCACAAAACCCTTCAGGTGGACAGGAATTCCTGAAGTTAATCTTTCATATAATAAATGACCTTTACTGAAAGCTTTTTTGTAATATAATTTTTTGACTATCTGATTTCTTATTTTCTTATATTCCGATTCTGATAATTTCTTCCCCATTAATAATAAATTAATAAAAAAAATATTTAATTCTTTTTGTTCATATTAATAGCCCATATTGGCTAAGAATAGAAATATTTATAAATAATTAGTTCTTTACTTTTATCATGGAAAATAAATCTATATTTTTGGAAGTATTTGGAGACAATCCTATAAACAGGGTTTTGGATTTTTTAGTAGTTCATGAAGACTTTGATTACAGCATGACAGATATTGCTAAACATTCTGGTGTTGGATACGCTACTTTAAAATTATTCTGGAATAAGTTAGAAATAAATAAGATAGTTGTACAAACAAGGGTTGTTGGGAAAGCTAAAATGTATGAACTTAATTTAAAAAATCCTGTTGTTAAAAAATTCAGGAATTTCTTTTGGGAAACTGCACATCAGAAAGTTAAGGAAGAATTAGAAAAAGAGAGATTATTGGCCGCTTAAAATATTTGAAGGTGATTAAAATAATAGAAGTAAAACCTTTTGATGAAAGCATTAAGGAAGCTGCTAAAATATTCAGAGACATCTCTAAAGGAAAGGATAATAAAAAAGTTAAAAGGATAGTTGTTGAGGATGAAAAAACATTAAGAAAAATTTTAGATGATTAA
>CAZDKM010000030.1:5214-9861 GCA_964505985.1 Candidatus Woesearchaeota archaeon | reverse complement strand
AGAAATAAGGGTGTGAGAGGGTAGGAATGCTTATTTCCTAATAATACTATGAAAAAACAACAATATTTATAAACAAGTTAAAATTAGTTCTTTCTATGAAAGAAGAAGACAGAAAATACTCTAAACAACTTCTTGGCAAGACTATTGTTTCAAAATCAGGGAAAAAATTTGGAATAGTAGGGGATATCGAGTTTGAAGCCAGGACAGGAGAGATAATCTATGTTCTTTTAAAAAACCCAACAGGTTATTGTGAAGGCCTGGAATTGGAAAAGAACGAGGAAAACCTATTTCAAGTTCCATTCTCCTCAGTCATAGCAGTAGGGGATTACATTGTAATCTCTGAAGAAGATATGATATAAACAAAACTATTTTAAATTGTTTTCTTTAAGTTTATTAGTATGTCTAAAAACTATAAATCCACTGAAGAGATTAAAGTTCCTAAGAAAATTATAGATCAGGTTATAGGGCAGGAAAATGCTAAAAACATTGTACAGAAAGCAGCAGCCCAAAGAAGGAACATTTTATTAATTGGCCAGCCAGGAACAGGGAAAAGTCTTCTAGGCCAGGCTCTAGCAGAATTATTACCTTATGAAAAGCTAATGGACGTTCTTTCCTATAACAATCCCTCAGATGAAAATATCCCCCAAATAAAAGTAGTTCCAAAAGGAAAAGGCGAGTCAATATTAAATAAAGCAAAAATACAGGCAATGTCATCTTTTAAAAACCAAAACATTATTTTCTTTATTCTAGTTATCCTGGCAATCATAACACCATGGTGGGTAAGAAAGCAGTATGGGGACATCCTAGCAGCAGCTTCTTTAATCTCATCAATGATATTCCTGGCAGCAGTTATTATTTTCATGAACTTAAATAAAAGAATGAAGATGTCAGGCTCTGAATCAAGAATACCTAAATTATTAATTGATAATTCAAAGACAAAAAAAGCACCCTTCCTTGATGCCACCGGCTCGCATTCAGGGGCATTATTCGGCGACGTGCTCCATGACCCCTTGCAGTCCCTAGAGAGTAGTAACAAAATAATTAAACAAAATAACAAAAAAGTAAGCATTTCAGCAGAAGTAAATAAATTATTAAAAAAACATGAAAAGGAACTAATCAAGAAAAAGGGTTATGAAGCAGTGTACCTTAAGAAAGGAGAGTTATACATCTTAGCAGAAAAGAATGGAAAAATTCAGCCAGTTGAAGTTCTTTCAGTTAATAAATATAAATCAAACAAGCCGCAGCTATACAAAATCACAACAGAATCAGGAAAAACATTAACAGTAACTCCAGAGCATAAAATAGCTGTTAAAAAGCTTGGAAGAACTATCTATAAAGAAGCAGGGAAATTGAAAAAACTTGACAATGTTGTAGTAAAAGGTTAAATCTCAAATGCTCAAATCCTCACTCATAAATATCAAATTTCAATAGCCTTCGAAACTGTCAAAGAACATCTACATCCATTTATATAATAATTAAATATCCTCTTATCTCTGGGGTTAAGAATCTCATCAAGGGGGGTTTCTCTCATATTTCCAAGAGGTTCAGCATGTGGTGCAAGTTGAATCCTTCCATCATATCTGGCATTAAACATAGTATTAAATTTTATACATAGATTTACACCATAAACCCTCATACCTTGCCTTACATTAGTTTCTACACCAAATTCTTCTCTATCAATTCTTTGTAGTTCTCTAAAAAGACCATCAAATTCTTGTTGAGATAAAACTCTTCCTTCATAATCCTCAGGTCTTACGGTAGTTGTAACAAAAGATTCAAAATAAGGCAAGATATCATTTTCTCTGCAAAATCTTAATACACCTCTCAAATCTTCAGCATTATCTCTTGCTATTAAAGAATCTATTCCTAAACGAGGAGATTTAAATCCAGTAGCCATAAGATGTTGTAAAGCATTCTGTATTCTAGCTCCTGCTCCTCTTCTTCCAACCATTCTATCTTGTTTTTCAGTATCTAAGGTATTTGTTTTCACTAGAACATAAACACTGCCATCATAGAGTCTTCTTGCAGTTTCTTCATTTATCATAGTTCCATTTGTGTAAAGAACAGTGCTCATTCCAGAACTTCTAGTATAATTAATAACATTCCAAAAATCAGGATCCATCATAGGCTCACCAAATCCAGGATGAACAATTACTCTACCATCTCTTGATTTGACAAAATCTGTAATAGTTCTTATTTCATCTAAGGACAATCTATCTTCCTGAGTATTTCCCCTGTCTATTTGATTAAGACAACCGGGACATTGTAAATTGCATGACAAAACAGAATTATTTAAATCGATAAAGGCACCATTAAACCTGAATTGCCCTTCTCCTACTCTGGCTACTTGGGTATTATGCTCTCTTATCTCATCTAGTATTGGGTCATTGGTGTAATAAGGTATGCTATCTTTAATCATTTTAGGATATATTCCTCCAGGTACTTCAGTCTGTGCAATTCCGTTGCTATTTCCAAATTCAATTTGTAAAAGTGTCATTTTACTATAGCTATTGCTATCTCGCCTTGTTTTAAGTTGAGAAATAAAGTATTTAAATTTTTGTCGTAAAATTATGACTTCAATAGAAAGATTAATAAACTAATATTACTTAATAATGAACATGAACCCTGAAGAAGCTTTAGAAAACTTTGGATTAACAAATAGGGAAGCAAAAGTTTACCTAGCTTTATTAGAATCGGGATTGGTTACTGCACATGAGATTGCTAAAAAAACCAAGATATTAAGACAAACGGTGTATGATATTCTTTCTTCTTTAATCGAAAAAGGTTTAGTCAGTTATTTTATCAAATCAGGAAAGAAGTTTTTTGAAGCAGCTGATCCTTCCAAGTTTAAATCAATTTTAAAGGAAAAAGAGGAAATTATAGATAAGATATTACCTAAATTAGAATCTTTAAAGGAGTTCACCAAATTAAAGCCAAAAGTTGAATTTTATGAAGGTATTGAAGGTTTAAAGACCATATATAACGATATTATAAAAAATGCTGAAACTCTTTATGAATATGGGAATGCAGAAAATTATGTTAAGACTTTAAGATTACACTTTATCAAGAATTATATTAAGAAAAGAGTTGAAGCCAAGATAAAGTTAAGATTAATTACTGAGAAAGATGAAAAAACAGAAGAAGTTTCCAAAACTGACAAGAAAATTTTCAGAGAAACTAAAAGTTTGGAGGTGATGAAGGAGATACAAACTATAAATTATATTTATGCTAATAAATTTGCTATTTTAACCTTAACTAAGGAGCCTATAGGAATAATTATAGAAAATAAAGAAATTGCCGAAACCCAGAAGAAAATATTTGAAAGTTTATGGGGCATTGCCAAGAGAGATTAGCTACTATTGGAAAATAATTAAAAATAAAAAAATGAAACCGCTATTAACAGAACAAGATATAATTAGCACATACGATAAAAGACAACAAGAGCAATGCAGACTCTATCACGCATATCTAAAAATCAAGGAAGAAAATCCCTCTTTTGGTTACAAGAGAATTGCAAAGCTACTAAATCAGCCGTACGGAAAAACAAGATGGTGGCATGCAAAAAAGCATATTCCAGTCCCAATACAAACAGCCAACTGGCTAAAAGAGAAAGGGCTAATTCCGCTTACTGCAAAACATTCAAACATGCCACAAATATCAAAAGTCCTAGGAACAACCTTTGGAGATGGAGGGATATTTGCAAATCTAAACGCTATTTTCCTATCAAGTTCAGAGTTAGAAGCGGCAAAGGAATTTGGGGAAGATCTAAAAATAATATTTGGAAATGAAATAGAATTAAATTCAAGAAAGATAGAAGGAGGAGAATATGGCCATTCATGGTGTTATCAAAATACAAATAGAAACATTATAAGGTTTTTTCAGGCACTGGGAGCACCAATAGGAAGAAAGTCAGAACTAAAATTAAAAATACCTTCATGGGTTTTCACAGAAGAACGGGTAATAGACGAGTTCATAGGGTCTTTCTTCGGCAGTGAACTAAATGTACCCAAAGTGCACATAAATAAAACCCATCTGGATACACTCTCCATAGCAATAACCGGCCCACCAAGCTTAGAAGAAAACAGAATTAATTTTCTACAAGAAATAAAATCATATCTTGAGAAAAAAGGAGTCATTACAGGATCCATTTGCAAAACAAGAAACAGAAAAAGAGATGATTCTCTTATTTTTAAGTTATTAATCTCCACAAGGCTGGATAACTTTATCAGATTTAAAGAAAGAATAAAAATAAGCTATTGTGTATATAAAAAACAAAAGCTAGAAAAGACATTAAATGATTTCATAAACATAAAAAAACAAAGGTACAAAGACTTAATAATGATGGGTTATACAGAAGAAGCGAGCTTTAATCTGTTGAGGATTTCGGGAAATTCATCAAAATTAATATTAAGCGTCAAGCATTAATCTTTTAAATTCATTTATCCAATCAATTAACATGAAACTCACCACTGAAAAAATTAAGAAAATAGAAAAAATCCCTTACAAAGGATACTTATACAACCTAACAACCGAGTCAGGAAATTTGCTAGCTAATAACATTCTAGTTAAAAATTCAGGAGGTTTAGGCACTCCACCTCATGAAAGATTAATTCCACGATTTGTTCACAGAGCTAGTGGTGGAGCTAT
>CAZDKM010000030.1:0-5204 GCA_964505985.1 Candidatus Woesearchaeota archaeon | reverse complement strand
GAACGCTCCTCAGGCTCAATGACAAGATCAGAGCCAGTCCCCACAGATTTCATTTTAGTAGCCTCTGGCAATCTAGAAACATTAAAGCACATGCACCCAGCTTTAAGATCCAGAATAAGAGGTTATGGTTATGAAGTCTACATGGATCATGACATGGAGGATAATAAAGATAGCCAATACAAGATAGCTCAGTTTGTAGCGCAAGAAGTAAAGAAAGATAAAAAAATTCCTCATTTCTCAAAAGAAGCAGTAGAAAAAATAATAGAAGAAGCAAGAAAAAGATCCTCAAGGGCAGGAAAGCTAACATTAAGATTAAGAGAGTTAGGTGGTTTGGTAAGAGCCGCAGGAGACTTAGCTTTGGAAGAAAAATCAAAGCTAGTCCAGCCTAAGCATATAGAAAATGCAAAGAAGTTAGCAAGAACATTAGAGCAGCAAATAGCAGATAAATACATCGAGACAAAGAAGGAATACCAGATTATAGTTACACAAGGAACATTAATCGGAAGAGTAAATGGCCTGGCAGTAATGGGAACTGAAGCAAGTTTCTCTGGAATAGTATTGCCAATAGAATCTGAAATCACACCAGGAGGAAAAAAATCTGAAATAATTGCAACAGGCCAATTAGGGAAGATAGCAAAAGAAGCAGTAAAGAACGTTTCAGCAATCATTTTGAAAAACTTTGGAGAAGATATTAAAGAAAAGTATGACATCTTTGTCCAGTTCATCCAGACAACAGAAGGAGTTGAGGGAGACTCAGCATCAATAGCAGTAGCCACAGTTATTATTTCCTCATTAAAGAACATTCCAATAAGGCAAGATACTGCAATGACAGGCTCCTTATCTGTAAGGGGGGAGGTATTAGCAATTGGGGGGGTAACTTCAAAGATAGAAGCGGCAATTGAAGCAGGAATTAAAAGAGTTATAATCCCACAATCAAATCTAAAAGATGTAGTTCTCTCACCTGAAAATATCAATAAGATAAAAATTATCCCTGTAAAAACAATAAAAGAAGTTCTAAAAGAAGCATTAGACTGGAAAGGGAAAGAAAGCATCCTAAAAAAGCTAAAGTAATTCCTTGTATTTATTAAAAACCTCCTCCTCCAATTTCCATTTCTTCCTCTCCCCCCTCCCTCCTTTATCATCCATAGATATGACTAGCTCCTCTTTTCTCATCTCTCTCATTAATTTTAAAACAAATTCATTATCCCTTATCACCTCATAAGAAATCCTATTTGTAAAATGAAAAGAAGGATATTCATCATATAAAAACCTCAAAATCTCCTCCTTTATTCTATCCCCCTTATTTTTACCTATCCTACTCACATAATCAATATACTTCCAATATTTATAAGCTATGCGGTTAACAGAATTACATCTCTTTTACTGCATCTATACTCAATAACTCTAATCCAATCTCAATAACATTCATTACACAATAAGCTAATAACACCCTAGCTTTCTTTATCTCTTTATCCTCATCCAGGATTTTATACTTATGATAATATAAATTAAATGCCTGGCAGATATCCATCAATTTTCTAGAAATTAAATTCGGCTTATACATCAAAGCAGCCTTCTCAATAACATCAGGGAATTCATTAAGAAGCTTAACAATAGCCTTCTCTTCCCCATTGCTCAACAAGGAAAAGTCAATCCTGCTCTCTACCTTAATCTTTTTCAAGATGCTGCATATCCTTGCATAAGTATACTGCACATAAGGTCCAGTCTCCCCGTCAAAACTTAATGCCTTCTCAGAATCAAAAATAATCTCCTTTTGAGAATCCTGGTTTAACATCGTAAACTTCATAGCCCCAAATGAAACAGCCTTAGCAACATCCTTTTTCTTCTTATCCTTCATTACTTCCTCCACCTTTCTGATTAGATCATCCCTAAAATCCTCATACAAAACTATGTTTCCCTCTCTAGAGCTCATCTTCCCCTCTTTTAACTTAACCAAGCCATAAGAAACATGATTCAATTTCTTGAAATCTTTATACTTAATCAACTCCAAACACTTAAACAATTGTTTAAAATAAAAATCTTGCTCACTAGCAACAACATACAATGAATTGTCAAATTTATACTTTTTAGATTTTAACTGGGCCAAAGCAATATCCTTTGTTGAATACAAAGAAGCCCCATTGCTTTTCAATAATACAAATATCCCTAAATTGTATTTTTCTAAATTCATTATAATTGCCCCTTCATCATAATAAGCAATCTTTTTCTTAACTAGACTATGAACAATCTTCTTCCCCTCTTTCTCAACCTCGCTTTCAAAGAAATTCTTATTTATCTCACATCCAAGCTCATTAAATATATTATAAATGTCATCCAAACATAGTTTTCTTGTCTTCTTCCATAAACTTAATAGTTTCTTATCCCCCTCCTCTAGTTTCCTGTGAACCTCATTTATCTCCTTTTCATACTCTTCATTGTCCTCGCTCTTCCTTGTAGCTTCTGTATAAATCTCCCCAGCCCATTTGCTTACATTTTCTTTAGGTATTTTCCCCCTGTAAAAGTTATTGAAATACCAAACCCACTTAGCAACATGGGCCCCAACATCCCCCATATAGGAAACCCTGATAACTTTATATCCGTAAAACTCCAGAATTCTTGCAACACTCTCGCTTAAGACAGAATTTCTTATATGCCCAATATGAAATGCCTTGTGTGTATTAGGCTGCCATCCCTCTAACAAAGCAGTTTTCTTTATTCTTCCACTTCCATACTTCAATTTTTTCTTTAATATCTCTTTCAAAACCTTTTCATTCAAAAACTCCTTCTTGACAAAAAAATTAATATAAGGCCCAGCAGCATTTACAGAATCAATATAGTTATTAGTTTTAATCTTCTCTCCAATTGTTTTAGCAATTTCAGCAGGATTCTTCTTTAATTCTTTAGCTAAAAAAAAGCAAGGAAGCGCATAATCCCCCATTTCCGGGCTTGGAGGAGCCTCAATAGAATCAATATCAATATTCTTTCCTATTATTTTAGAAACAGCTTTAGCTATCTCTTTCTTAAAAATATCCTCACCCATAAAATGAAGAGAATTTAACAATTAATAAAACTTTTTACCGCAAGGTTTAAATAAATTACCCCAAGTTATACCCCCTAACATGACAATAGTAGGCTTTAATTATGATAAATTCAATGTTGAAAAGCATGAGCAAGAGATAAAAAAAGGGGGAGAATTCAAGGTAAGATATAATGTAGCAATAAAAGAAATGAAGGACTTTGATTTAAAATTACAGAATAAAGAAAAAGCCCTGAAATTCAACTTCGACTTTTCTATATCTTATGATCCTAAGATAGGCTCCATGGTGATGGGAGGCAATATTATTTATACCGATAGTGATGATAAGGTAAAGGAAATAAAGAAACACTGGGATAAGCACAAAGATGTTCCAAATGACCTGAAATCAACTTTAATTAACACAATCTTCAGAAGGTCAAATGTCAAAGCTCTCGTTCTGGCCCAAGATGTAGGCCTACCCTCTCACATCCCAATGCCAAGGTTAATCCCTCCAACAGAAGACCCAAGTAATTATATAGGTTAATCACTATAAAATAAATTCTGTTATAAACATATCTTATAATTTTAGTATTTTTTCTAACATAATCTATTCAGTTCAAGTGAATATATAAACAAGCCTTGATTAATAGACCTGATGGAAAAAGAGTTAAGGATCTTAAAGATAATGAAGAAGGAAAAATGCTCCTGGAAAGACGCTAAATCTAAGGAAGCAGAGATAAAATCCCTTTCTGACTACTAATCATCATTAATGCTCATCATTTAATCATCAATCATCATCGCTTAAATGATTAAATATTTAATTTTTGCCTTATTTAATATCAAAATGACCATTCTAGACGAGGAAAGGATAAAGAATTCCTTTGAAAGAGTAAGGGAAGATATGAATTTCTTAAAAAATGAGCTAGAAAGCATCAAAATTAGACTAAATAACCAAGAAAAGGATATAACTAACTTAAAAATTAAAATAGAAGAAATTTTAAGCTTTATTATTAAAATAAAGGAAAAAATACCTTTTTTTTATAAAATTTCCACTGGAAATGATGGGGTAATCAACAATCATCAACAATCATCAACAATCATCAACAATGAACATCAATCAATAACAATCAACAACAATCATCAACAAAACACAATAAATGACGTAAAGGAGGGGTTTGAGAGCTTATTCAGGAATCTTACAGATCGAGAATTCTCTGTTTTTATGGCAATTTACCAGCTAGAAGAGGATTTACAAGGTCCCGTAAGGTACTCCGATATCTCAAAAACACTCAAAATTACCCAAATAACAGTCAGGAACTACGTAAACTCAATGGTTTCAATAGGGATTCCTATTGAAAAACACCGCCAATATAACCGTAAAGTCTCACTTTCCATAAAAAAAGAGCTAAGAGATCTTAATTTAGCCTCAAAATTATTAAAGTTAAGGCAATCTGGGTCATCATCTCAAAAAACACTCTTTGAATGAACCCTCATTTTTTATCTAATTTATCAAATTAGTTGCTTTTTTCACATCCAAAACATCATTTTTGGCATTTTTAATAGTTTTCTCAATAAAATACCTAACTTCTACAAAATTTTGTAAAATAAAAGATCTCTTCTCCAATAAAATTTTCATCAACATAAAATTCATTGTTCTAAGACGTCTACGAACTTCTAAGACGTCTACGACATGTCTACAGACGTCTACGACATTTAATAAAACAAAACAAAAACTATAAATACAAGCTTTCTTTTAATAAAATATGGTCTTTTGGCTATTTAAAAAAAGAGATGATGTAGATGAAAGATTTCAAAATCTTCATAATGTTCTAAAAACAACATTCTCCAACGTAAGAGAAGACATAGATAGGCTGCATAAATGGATGGATAGCTCACATGAGCATCATAAATCTCATCTAACTAAATTCAAAGAGCATGAATTAAGGCTGTTAAAAGTAGAAAATCAGTTAGCCTTGCTCCTAGATAAAATATTAAATGAAGAAGCTCCAGAAAAAGAAGAATACGAAGAGGAAATAGAAAAATTATCACCTAAAAAAATCTCAAAAAACGAAGTTTTCTCAAGCCTAACAAAAACACAATTGGACTTATTCAAGACAATCTACCAGATACAAAAACAAACAAATACAAATAAAGTATCACTAAGATCAGTTGCAAAAATCCATTATCC
>CAZDKM010000029.1:0-10400 GCA_964505985.1 Candidatus Woesearchaeota archaeon | reverse complement strand
TTTATGTTACTTATTGTAGCAGTATCTATATTTGTTGATGCCATCCTAAAAATTATAAAATTAACACCTATATCTTGGATGACTACATCCTGGCAGATAAAAGGAGAAGCAATATTGCAAGTAGAAGGAGTTGAAGGATTAAAAACTCCCAGGAAGAATAAAGCACCTATACCAATAAGAACAATCATGATGGCCCAGCCATATGTCATCAAGAATTCCATTGCTGCCTGGGACTTTTTATTAAACATGAAAACACCTCTTTTTTTGATATTCTTTTTTTCTATATAAATTTAACTAAACTTTAAAACATCCCCATTTTTCATGTAGTGAAGATTTATCCCTTCTTTGTAGCCTATTTCTTTTCCCAGCTCTGTAATACCGCGAACTTTTTCATACTCGCCATGGCTTGGAATTATATTTTTAGGCTTTAACATTTCAATCATGTCACGATGATCCTCTAAAGATGCATGACCTGAGTTATGCAAAAATATCCCTCCAAATCCTCCAATAAAATTTTGTGCTCTTGGGACTTCAAAATCGTATACTTCTCCATTGTAATTTTCAATTTCGATGCTTTCTATTGGGTCAAATAGCAAATCTCCCCCTATTATCTTATTAGTGGCTTCTTTTATTTCATACGAGTCTCTTTTGATAATTTCTGGATTTATATGCAAATGTTTTCCTTTGAGAGATTTTCCTTTTTTGACACAGTTTAAATAATATTTTAGGCTTGTGTTGGGTTTTGCTACTATCTCCTCAATATCAAGCTCAGATAACGGCAATGATTCTGGAACATACAGACTATTTTTTGTATACTCGTACTCTGAAAGCTTATCTTTATATTTTTTAGATAAATAAGGAATTAGCTTGCTTATGTTTGAGTTTCCCTGTATCCTTACCACATAAGAAACTGTTTTACTCGTAATCTTTTTGTTTCTGGCAATATATCTTGGTTTACTCACTTCTTCATGGTCAAATTTAGCACACATACCTACTTGGGACATTAGGTATAACAGGTCTGAAGCCAGCTTTTTAGATGCTGTCTTTACTCTAATTCTAAAATATCTTCCATTTTTATTTAGATCCGGACAACCGTCCCCATTTAGATATGCTCCTAGGAAATTCAACTTAAACTCTTCACCGGCAGAAAAAACGAAATCAGGTATCTTCTTTGTTCTAGCGTTTCCATTAAACCATCTCTTAAATAGCCTGTTCAATAAGTTATGACCAACTTGGATCTCATATGAACCCTCTTTTTCTACACAATTAATACTGTAATTTGGGAATATATTTTCGATAGAAGACTTTATTTCCCTGATTAAATCTTTTTCATCTTTCCTCAAAACAAAACTTAGATGCCTAGGAGCAGATCCCTCGGCTAGATAATACCCCAATAATCTAGCAAGTTTTTTGTCTAGACTAATTTTTCGAGGAATCAATTTTCTTTTAGCATAATAAATCCATTTATCATCTGTATAATGTAGGCTATATTTGCTTTTAGATAGCTCCAAAAACTTAGTTATATCAATTTCTCCCAGCTCTTTTCTCCATGAAAATTTTTTTGGAATAACCAAATAGTCTCCAATCTTTAAATCGTCTCCTGGAACATCTATTATTTTACCTTTAGAGAGTTTAAAGACACTATGACCACTTGTTATTTTAACGCTTCTGCCTGATTTAGTCTTAAGATTGAAGATTTTACCAGCATAATCATGTTTTACCAGTTTAGCATCATACCACTTAATCTTTAAATCTGAATGGTCAAAAGACGCTACTTTTAACTTTTCATTTTCTTTTATGCTCCCTATATCTTTAATTTTCATAGATTCTTCATCGTTAACAACAACTTGCGTATCTGGTAAGACTGATACATGAATCTCCTTGAAAACTCTTACTCCTGATTTCCTTAGATTTTTTTCCAATTCATCTCTATTAGCTATTGTTTCTGGTGTTGGGATTGTTCTGCACGAGAAAATTACTATGTCTCCTGGCTCAAACTTCCATGGCAAATCCCTGCGGGCCATCCTTGCCAATACTGCATCTGGCTCTCCCTGATTACCTGTGCATACTATGAGATATTTATCCTTATTCTTCATAATTCTTTTAAGCTTCATTTTTACATTCTCTCTAAACCCTATTAATTCTACTTGATCTTTGAAATTCACCAGTTTTAACTTTTCAGCAGTTCCTACATATTTTTCCAGGCTTCTCCCCAAGAAAACTATTTTTCTATTCAAGTGCTTTCCAAAATCAATGATGCTTCTCAGCCTTGCTATATGGCTAGAAAAAGTGGTGACAACTATTGATTTTTTCTCTGTGTTTACCCCTAAAACAACATCTTTCAGCATCTCTCTTGCAACTTTTTCACTCGGGGTTTTCATCTGGAATGTTGAATTTAATGAATCCAAAATCAATACCTTAACACTTCCATCTCCGAGCTCTTTTATCTTTTCATAATTCGGTCTTTTTCCGACAACCGGGTGGTTATCAAGCTTAAAATCATCTGTATAGACTACTTTCCCCTCTGAGGTATGAAGGACTACTATTGAGGTTTGCAATGTTGAGTGGGTTATGTTTACAAATTCGACCTTTAAGTTATCTGAAATTTTTAATAATGTATTGGTATTTAACTCTTTTATCCTGCTGTCTATGTCTATTTTCCTGTCTCTTAACAGAGTTTTTAAGATTCCAATTGTATAAGGGGCTCCTATTACCGGGCAAGAATAATTTAAAACCATGGAAGGCAGGGCCCCTATATGGTCTAAATGAGCATGACCCAGAATTATTGCTTTTACTTTTGAGCTTTCTTTCTCTATTTGAGCATCATCTGGAATAGCTCCAATCCTTATCAATTCTTTTTTACCTAAATCCCTGGGGTCTCCTTCTTCCTGGAATTTGAGAATACTTGGGAGGTATAATCCCATATCAAAAATTACAATCTCATTCTGAACTTTTACTGCGGTCATATTCTTACCAACTTCACTATAACCGCCAATAGTCATTATTTCCATTTTCTAAAATCTTTTAAAGAATAAGCTTATTTAAACGTTTCTTTTGGTAATTTTAACCTCCAGTAAGTGTTGCCTGTAGTCTATATGTAGTTCCTGGAGTAGTAGTAACTGTCTGGGTAAAGTTAGTATAGTTAACTAATGATAATATCACGTTATGGGTAGTGCCTTGTAAGTTTCTTAACAATTTTGGGGTATTCCCTACAAGCCTACCATCTAAGTAGATCTTTGCCCTGGGAGGGGTTGATTTTATATCAATTGAGATAGTAACAGGTCTTAATACTGCATTTACTGTTGTTTTTTTCTTAGGGGCTAATGCTATTTGTCTTGTGAATGGAATGTACCCTTCTTTTGTTATATTTACAATATGGGTCCTTTCTTTAAAGGTATTTCCTGGTATTGTAAATGGAGTGTTGCTGCTTGTAAGACGACTTCTGTATATGCCATCTAGATAAAGATCTGCATCTAAGGGGTTTACGTTTATTACTAGATCCCCATAATTAGCAGCTCCAGCTGTTTTATTTGGAGTACTTCTTGTTACCTCCCCAATAGGCCCTTGACAACCAATGATAATTAATAAGCTAAGAGATAAGAAAACAAAAATCAAAATTTTTTTATTCAACTATTAAACACCTCAAAATTTCAACTACAAACTAATATATAAAATTAACTGAAATATTTATAAAATGCAAGGATAGTATAAATTGAATGATTGAGATTATCAACAGGGGGGTTATATTAGCTGATAAAGTAAGGTTCAATGAGGATGTTTTATCAAAAATCAGGGGTTTGATGTTTTCCAGGCCATTAAGAAGGGGGGAGGCATTAGTTTTAGTTGCTAATGAAGAGGGAATTTTTGAGACTACATTGCACATGTTTTTTGTTTTTTTCACTATAGACATTGTATGGCTGGATAAGGAATATAGAGTGGTGGATAAGAAAAAGGATGTGAGATCTTTTACTCCGTTAATTATTCCTAAAAAACCTGCAAAGTATGTCATTGAATTTCCAAAGGATACTGCAAAATATGTGAGCATTGGGGATGTTTTGGAGTTTAGAAAGATAAAAGAAGATTAAAGGGCTTTTGCAGCCCCTGAGAAGGTTCCCTTTGCTGTTTTTCCGCTTATGCCTACTTTGTTATCATATGTAATAACTACTTCTCCATTGTATTTTTCACCCTCTACAAATACATTGTCACTACATACTATTGTGTCCTTTCCCCCACCAGCTATCTCTGTATTTCCGCTATCTAATGTTTTTGCTGGGCATATTTCCACACCATCAGCAGTTATAACAATGTTGCCAACTGGTACATCTCTTACACTATTCAACACCCCAACTTGAAGCTTTAATTCCCCTTCTACTGCAAAAGAGTCTATGCAGTTAAAAGGCGGCTCAATCTGGCATACAGCAGGTGCTGAACCACTGAATACACCTAAAAAGAATAATGCTGCAATAGCAACTATGACCACAAGGATGGCCCAGCCATAGGTCATCAAAAATTCCATTGCAGCCTGAGCTTTTTTATTATGAGTCAATTTCAAAAAATCATCACCTTTCTTTTTTAGCATCAATTATTTTTAAATTTATTAGATATTTAAACTTAACGCTTTATTCTGCTTTTCCAGAGAAAGTTCCTGTGACTTCCCTGACACTTCCTCCAAATTTCACATACTTCAGCGAGATTGTGCCATCAAACTTGGTTCCTTGCTTAAAATCTAATCTTCCTGCAAAATTACATGTTGATACTACAGGGGCTTCTGAGGCTGTTTTTACAACCTGGTTTGTGAAAGAGGAGCATGATACCCCATTAATTGTTAAAGAATTTATCCTGTTTTCATCCCTGGAATTGTCTATATTAACTGCTTCTAATTTTATTGTGAATACATCTGTTGAAGAATCAACCTTCATATCCCTGCAAATATATGGATTTGGAATGCTGCAGGTAGATGGGACTGGGAGATCAAATATTCCCAATGCAAATAATAGACCTACAACTATGAATATTACCATTATAGCCCAGCCATAAGTCATCAAAAACTCCATTGCAGCCTGAGCTTTTTTCATAATCCAACACCCTCAAATATTCCTGACATTATGGCAGATGCTGATAAGAACAGCAATACTGCGATCATAACAAATAATGGGATGTATTTAAATCCTGCTTTTATGCTTCCTTCTCTTATTACAGATATTAACATAGCAGATATTAATGATGTCAAGCCTAGAGAGATAAATGCGAAATTCTTGAAATCTGATGGCGATAATCCCCCACCTATGCTTGATAGTGAGATTCCTCCTGATATTGAGGCCCCTGATGCGCCTGCACCGGACAAGTCTATCTTACTCAATATAGTGGACATAAGGATGTTAATCCTGAAACTTAAGGCAAATAAGATTGGGGCAGCTACTAATGAAGCAAATCCAACAAATATGGAATAAGTCACTATGTCTGCCTTTATCTCTTTATTCAATAACTCTGTTTCCCTTATATTCCATGCTATATTATTCACCAGGTCTGCTATTTCCCCCCCTGCTTCCATTCCTTCAATCAATAGCACTATGCTTCTTCTCAGCAGCTCAGAATCATACTGCTCTGTAAATTCAACTAATGCCTCTTTTAAATCAGAGCCAGACATGGTTTTCTTCGCCACTAATTCCATTTCTTCTGAGAGAATCTCAAATCTATCGCGAATAGCATACCATAAGGCCTGATCTATGGGCATTCCAGCCCCTAGATTAGCAGAGACTAATTGAAGGTAATCTGAAAGAACTGATTCCAGCTTTTTTGTTCTTTGGTATCTCCTGTAGGTTAGTATTGCATATGACATGAAAGCTACTCCTAAAAATGAGAAGAAGAAAGACAACACCCAAGTACTTAACAGGATTAATGGGATTTTAGCTGCACTCTGCCCTTTTACGGCCCCTGCACCGAAGATTAATAAACCCAGAACGCTTAAGATGACTACGACTATCAAAGACCTTTTAAAAAGGGATTCAAAAGACATTTTTATTCCTGACTTAGCCAGGCCATACTTTAATTTTTCTGACAATTGCCTGGATAAAAATAATTTTTCTAAATACTCCATCATGTTCCAACACCCGGCCTGCTTTGTTTGATAGATATAAGGAAAACTAATTGAAGCAATGTAGTTCCAACTGCTATTGCCAATAGAGTTCCAAAACTTACTGCCAGTCCTATGAATGAGCTGAGCAGACTTAACATTGTGACGCCTAATGAAGGAACTATCACTGCGATCATAAGATAGAACATCACCATAGGATTTAGTTTTTTGCCATAATTTTTCATCTCCAACAACTGCTCACGTGATATCTGCTCGAGAATTGAATTTAAGGCAGTGCTTACATCTGCCCCTGTCCTTAGGGAGTTCATTATCTGCCATAATAATTTCCTGAAATTATCGCTTGGGGTTAACTCCATAACCTCTGTTATTGCATCATCTATAGGCTTACCAACTTCAGCTCTGTTGATAATTTCCTGAAAATATTTTCCTATTGCGGGATAGCTTCTAGAGACATTTGTCATGGCATCAAAAAGAGGGACACCTGAGCTTAACTCAACAAGAAGGAATCTTCCTGCGAAAACAATCTCCTTGTCTATTTCCTTTACCCCTTTCTTGCCTCTTGCAGCAGGGACATTCATAAAAAAGAAAAAAGACAAAAAATAAACTATTGGAAGAAGGAATATCAATAAAATCAATAATTTTTTATTTATCCTAAAAAGGAATAATCCTGCTGTGAATATTACTGCAAGAGAGAGATAAGCTGATAAGGTAATGTTCTGCTTTACAAATTTTTCAGGAGTAATGTTCATCCCTGCCTGGGCTAGATTAAGCTTCAGGCTAGGAAATGATTTAGCTATTTTATCATAAAGCATTTTAATTCTTACCTACAAAACTAATTAGACCATCTTTATTTGTGTAATAAGTAGCTATGACCCTTCCGATTTCATCAAGATCTGCTATGTTTTTCTTCACCATCCATTTTAAGATGCTTATTTTGTCTCTTAGATTGATATTTATTTCATTCTTTGACATTCCTGTCTGCATCTCCAATTCTGGCATGAATTTCATGGATTCATTTGCTGTTAATATCTTGTCTTGAGATGGATTATACTGCATCAAGACATTTGGACTGGCATCATCTTTTATCTCTGCCAATTGGAATATTCTTCTCATTCCAGTTCTTCTGTTTCTGAACATCACAAGAATCATTCCTATTGCTGGAAGAAGATTTCTAGGAACTTCAATTGGGGGATTAGTCAACCTATTAACTGTCTCTTCTGCACTATTTGCATGCAAAGTAGCATAGACTGAATGACCTGTGTGCATAGCTTCAAACAGGGTTTCTGCTTCTTCCTTTCTTCTTATCTCTCCAACCATAATCCTGTCAGGCCTCATTCTTAATGAATTAATTATCAGATCAAGCATTGTAATCCCACCTTTTCCCTCTATATTCGGCAATCTTGTTATCATAGGAACCCAATGAAGGTATTTGGGGAGAGCTATCTCTCTAGTGTTATGCGCTATTATGTTGTTACAGATAAAGTTCTCCCTGCCTGGAACGCTTAAGTCATAAACATAGCCTTCAAAATTTTTTTCTTTTACTTCAATTACTTTATCCCAAAAAATATCATTTTTGCTTAAATTTACAATATTTTGTATATCTGATTCAACAAGAGAGATAGGAGCCATATCAAGGCTGTTTATTAAGAAAGAAAGATAGCTCCTCCCAATATGTGAATTTTTATAACTACTGTGCCAGGATTTCCATGATTTGTAGGGCATACTTTCCTTGAAATCTTTCCCAAGAGCATGTTTCAATCTTAAGTAAGTAAACTTAGCCAAAGGCACTATATCACTAGAATCACTAGGATTTCTGTTGCAAATCCTGTTTAACTTTATATTTTTGTAATCTGGAATAAACCCTATGGCCTCTTTAAATCTGCTTAAAAACCTGGAGCAGCTAATTCTGGATTCATAAGTTTTGTCCTTTCTTAAATTCCAGCCAATCCTTAGGGGAATTTCAAACCTCAATAACAATGTCTGGATATCATCCAACAACCCTCTAGAACAACTGTTTACACAGATTTCACTTTTTTTGACAGTACCACCTCTGCTGAAATACCCTTTAATCACTGAGGATGAGAGTTTTTTGTTTAAATTAAATGCCCACGCTGGAACTCTCTTTGTGTAAGCATTTCCTTTTAAGTCTAAAATATCTTTAAAAAATGTCTTAAGAATTTTAGAGTTTATTACGGCTGTTACTTTATCGCTGTGTAATTTTATCCTAGCATTGAATACTCCTACAAACTTATGCAAAACTTTCCAACATTCTTCTGATGGTTCACTAATTAATATAGACCTTTTATCATAACATCCATCAGCAAGCCATATACCAATTACAGCTGCAAATGTGGTGTCTATATTTATTAACAGAGGCAAGCAAATTCTTCCGTCTTTATGGCCTCTTTTTGGCATAATGTTTAGATCTTTTTTATCTTTCTCCTCTATACAAGGCAGTAATTTTTTAAAGACTGGAACAGGGACTATGCCATTATTTCTGTAATGCTGCCTATTGCTTTTATTTTTAACAAGCTTGCGCCCATGTTCCTGCATTAAACTCTTGATTATTCCTCCACTAACCATACAATCTCCAAATTTGTCTAAATACAGACTTAGATCTATAATTTTTGTGGCTCCATCATAATCAATTTTCCTGGGGGTTGCCAGAAAAGTTCCTTCCTTAACCTCAGAGCCGCTTATCTCCTCAATCTTATTATCAATTAAGCTGAACAGAGAATGATCCTTTGTAACAGTTATATTTCTACCACTGGCCAACTTTACTTCAATCATTGGCTTTTTTATTTTGTGTCTTATGAATAGGCTTGGCCTGGCTAAAGAGATTTCTCCGTTTTTATCCATACTAAGTATCTCTATATCTTTGTTTTTTGCAATCTCTGCACCATCATGCAAAACTATTTTCCCTTTCTCTATTTGGCTGTCAATTAATTTTCCTATTGTTGATTTGTTTATTACTCCTTTATCTTTGTAAAGAATTTCAGAATCCCCAGAAACACTATCCTCTACTGAAATAATCCTCTGATTTGGAGGAAAGAATTCCCCTACCGCGTTTAGCATAGAAGTTTTTCCCGAAGCTGTACCACCGCTTATTAAAATTGAGGATTCATATTCAACACCGAGCCAGACTAATGCTGTTGTTGAAAAGCTTAAAACTCCGTTCTGCAGGAATTTCGTGATTGTTATAGGCTCTGCAGAGAACTTTCTTATTGTGATAGTATTCCCTTTTGAGGATATTGGGGTTAATGTTGCGTTTACCCTGTCTCCTGTCTCCAATGTAGCATCCAATAAAGGAGTCAACAATGTTATGCTTCTTCCAACCCTTCTCCCGATTAAGCTGGAATAATGCTTGATTAACCCTTCATCCTTCAGTTTAATACTTGTTTTTAACCAACCATATTTATGGTGGTAAACCCATATCGGCTCGTCTGAATTATTTATTACTATCTCCTCAAGATCCTTGTCCTTCATTAAAAGCTCTACTTTCCCCAATCCAAAGCTTTTATGCATCAGGTAGGTGGTAAAGAACTCCATTGTTTCGTCTGAAATATCAGGGAAGTATTTTTTTATCAAGCTGATAATTGTCTTCCTGAACTTTTCCCTTACAAAGTCTAATTTTTTAGGGTCAGTTATATCCCCAATACCTAATTTTACTTTATCCACTAACTCATCCCTTATCTTGTCCAGGACTACTTCTGTGTTAGCGCTGATCTGGGAGATTGATACTTTGTAAACTAAGACAAACTCATTTCTATCACTCTCTATTGATATTTTTACCGGGATGTTTCCTGAATAGAAACTATAGGCATCTACAACTGCCATGTTTCACCTCTTTTTCAAAAATTGCTTTCGAAAGCTTTCTTTCTTTTTTCCAGCACCATTAACTCTTGGTTTATCCTGAATATATCCTCTTTTTTATCCTCTAATCTCTTTAGTAATTGATCAAGCTTTATTTTCAGGTATACTTTCTGGGCATATAACTTGTTGTCTCCTGACAAGTCTGAATTTACTGCTTTTTTTAAATCATCTATGCTCCCTATTTTTATTGTTGGATTCAATTTATTCTTGTCTAGGGAAGACGTCATAAACTGGATTTTTCTTATTAATAAATCCCTCTCAATATTCTCATCAGAAATATCACTTTTTTTAGATTCTTCTTCTTCTCTTGTATCTACTGCCACAAGAATTGGGGTGGTTAGCTGGTATTCTATGCCTAAAATATGCTCCTCCTCCAGGAAAGATGCCCATTCATTGATTATACTTTCTGGCAGTCCAAGAGAGTGGGCTGCTT
>CAZDKM010000028.1:0-10670 GCA_964505985.1 Candidatus Woesearchaeota archaeon | reverse complement strand
CATAAAAATAAGGCAACCATCAATACTAGACTTTCCTCAAGATCAAATAATTGAAACAAAGATCAAGGTTTTTGTTAGTTCTAAGTTATGGATTGATGAAAGAGAAATATGCCATAAAGTAATAAGAGACAGCAAGCACCAACCAATTTGTGTAGAAAGGATACTTCTTACGGGGCCGGTCGAATCAGAATGTCTTGATTGGATAGATAAAAGCCCTTTTTTTATTGGTATAATCACATCAAAATATCGTCCATTAGTAAACAAAGAAATAAGGTATGCACTAAAGAAAAAAAAGGGCAGGTGCCTTATTTTTTTACATAAAGACTGCTCAAGGTGTTTGGATAAGAAATTGTTATCTCTAAAAACGTTTGTTTCAAAAAATGTAACATATTCTTCATACAGTAGTCAGGAACAATTAAAAAAACAACTATCTAAAAAATTAACGGAGTTAATAAGTAAAAATGTACCAGAAAAATAAATTACCTACATTTCTTAAATGGGCAGGAGGAAAAAAGAAACTCCTTGATAAAATAGACTCAAAATTTAATGGCTATGTTGAAAGATATTTTGAACCATTCCTTGGTGGGGGTTCAGTTTTTTTTCATGTTAAACAGAAACATAATCCAAGGTTCTGCATGATCTCCGATATTAATAAAGATCTAATTGAAGCCTATAAAGCAGTAAGAGACAACCCAGAAAAATTAATAAACCATCTAGAGGAATTTAAAGAAAAAAATTCTAGAGATTTTTTCTATGAAGTAAGGGATAAGTTTAATGTGAATAATATAAAAAATATTAGAAGATCTGCAGCGTTCATATACTTAAACAAAACTTGTTTTAATGGTTTATGGAGAGTCAATTCCAAAGGAAAGTTTAATGTACCTTATAACTTCAGCAAAAACCCAGAGATATTCACAAAAGATACAATTTTCTCAGCGAGCGAATTACTACAGGGAGTAAAAATAAGGCTTCAAGACTATAGGAGAATAAAGAATATAATTAAAGAAGGAGACACTCTGTACCTAGATCCTTGTTACGATCCACTTAAAAAAACTAGTTTTGTTAATTATAACCCCAAAAGATTTTGCCCAAGAGACAGAATAGAGCTCGCAAAGTTTATCAGGTACGCAATGAGTAAGGGAGCAAGAATAATTTTAAGTAACAACGACATAAAAGAAATTAGAGAGTTATATTCAGGTTTTAATATAACAGAAATTTATTCTTGCAGGAGTATAAATTCCAATCCTTCTGGCAGGGGCAAGATTCCAGAATTATTAATTTCTTCTACATAATTATTAGATTCTTTATTTCGCATCCCACAAATACTTATATATCAGTTACAATTTTAACACATTATGTCACAAAATAGCAAAGCTACAGTAAGAATAGATGATAAGCTTTTAAGGGAAATCCAAAAATGGATAGAGCATAATGGAAATAAATATCAATACCCCTCAATTACTTCATTCATTAATTCAGCAATTTATGAAAAATTAAGGAAATTAAAATGAAAATAAACAAAATAATATGCGGAGATGTATTAGATGAGATGAAAAAAATACCATCTAACTCTGTGCATTTAGCTATAACCTCGCCACCCTACAATGTAGGAAAAGAATACGATAGCCATTCAGATAATATGGAGTATAAAGAATATTTAAGTTGGTTAATGGACGTGTGGAAGCAAACAAAAAGAGTTCTAGTTCCGGGGGGTAGATTTTGCCTAAACATAGCCCCAACGGGGATAAAAGATTTTATTCCAATTCATCATGATTTTTCAAATCAGTTAAGAAAAATAGGAATGAATTTAGAACAGAGATTATTTGGTATAAACAGACAATGCTAAAAAGAACCGCTTGGGGCAGTTGGAAGAGCCCTTCAAACCCACATATAGTTCCATCATGGGAATATGTATTAGTATTTTCAAAAAATGAAAACCAGTTAAAGGGATCACCAGAATACGCAGATATAACTGAAGAAGAATTCAAGGAATTTTCAGATGGTTTTTGGAAAATTCAACCTGAAAGACAAAGAAATGGTCATCCTGCCCCATTCCCAGAGGAGTTGATATATCGTTTAATAAAATTCTATTCATATAAAAAAAATACAGTTTTAGATATGTTCGGTGGGACCGGGACTGTTGCATCAGTAGCAGAAAAAACAGGAAGGAAATTTATTCACATAGATATTTCTAAAGAATATTGCAACACTGCAAATGAAAGGTTAAGACAAGCAAAAGAGCAACTTTCTCAACAAAAACTTATGTTAACCATCTAATTAAATCCTTTGGCAGTTCTTTCAGATCCTTTATTTTTCCCCCAAACTTAGTATTCTCATTTTCAATATAAATCCCATCTAAATAATGTTCGCCTAACAACCTATCTTTAGTTGGTTTGTTTTCACTCCCCCATTCAGAATCCCATTTTCCACTCTTTGCTTGTCTTCCCTTGTCTGGTGTAGAAAATACAACCCTTATATCCGGAATCATATCCTTCCACACTATCGCATAAAAAAGAGTTTCAGAAAATCTACCATGCAGACTTGTCTTACAGCTTATGACTGCAAGAGGCTTATTCGGCTTCTTAGTGTTAACTGCAATAAGATCAACATCTCCCTCTATCTTTGTGGAAGTTTTCCCTTCTCCAACAGGGATAGCGAGATTGGCCCATATTTCACTACCTTTCTTTATCTTTTTACCATCCAAAATTTCCAAAGGAATTTTCGATTTAGAAAACTCATCATTCACAAATTTCATAACATATAACTCCCACTCCCTTCCACTCTTAGACACATAACTTTGTCTATCCTTAACAGCATCATAATCCTTCTTAACCATAAAAAAGAAGAGAACCAAGATTATTTAAAATATTCTAAATAAAATAGATTATACTTTTTCGGGTAAATTATTATAACATTTATATACATCCCTTATCGTAATTTATTATGTCAAACTGCACAAAATGTGGTTCTTATACAAAATACAACAAGGCCCTATGCACCAATTGTTATTCTGAAGAACATAAAAGTGATTCATCAATTAAAGGAAGACTAGCTGAAACTATAGTCGAAGAAATGTTTATTGCAATGGGATATGATGTATTTAGGTTTGGGATGGAAAACACATTACCCGGTTTTGCAAACAGACATCTTCCTAAACAAGGAGAGATAGCTAGTCATGTGCGAAAGATGCCTGATTTTATTACTGTTAAAGGTCCTCAAATTGCTTTTATTGAAGTAAAATACAGGACGAATGGTAAATTTGATTTTAGAGAGCATTACTCGGAAAAAGGAGGATATCCTTATCCTAAAGCTTATTTTATACTTGTTACTCCTAAACATATCAAAATACAAAAAGCTGAAGAATTAGCAAAGGGGGAAAATTTTGTTTATCTAAATAAATTCCCCGATTTTGAAACTGAAAAAGAAACAATCTTAAAATATATAGGCTACTGTAAAAAATTCTTTGGAAATTGTTAACCTTTCTCCAGGCCTGTCATATGAAGGCATACTTAAAATTCCCATCAAAACACAATTTAATCACCATTTATAAAGATTAATACAACTTAAAGTATAGTTTCCAAAGAAGATAAAACCCAATATTCTTTAGAGACATCGCCAATCCAAAATCCCCTTCAAACCCCAATAAATCTTTCAACAGCTATATTTTAAATTCTATACACACGATGTGTATTAAAAACAAAAGGTTTATATAGTAATTTATACACACGATATTTATGGATTTAACAAAAAAAGACATAATAGCAATAAATAAAAAGTTTTCAACAGGAGATTTTGAAAATGAATCTAGCTTAAACTTTGCTTTAGAGCATTCAAAATACAGTATTGCCTGGACTAAACAACTAGCTTATTTAATTAGAGCCATCTTAATAGACCACGTCTTTGTTGATGCCAATAAAAGAACTTCATATACATTATTGCTAACATTTGTAGATTTAAATGGATGGAAAATTGATGAAAAACAGGCAATAGAAATAATAAAGAACTTAGTATTAAAAAAAGAAAAAAGCGTAGGAAATATCCAAAGGAGGATAGAAAATGCCATCACAAAGTAAATTCTTAGAAACAGCTCTAAGAATAATAAAAGAAAAACCTTCAGGCTTCAAAGCTTTAGAAGAATTTGAAAAAACAGGAAGAACTATATTAAAAACCAGACTAAATTTTACAATAGACAGGGAAGTTGCTAAAAACTTCAGGGAATATTGCAGAAAGCACAGGTTAAATATGTCTAAAGAAGTTGAGGATTTAATTAAAAAAAGAATAAAAATTAATTAAAAAATTATTCTTATAAGTAAACCGCAGTACTTCCATATATTTAATCTACTATTACAAAAATATTTTAAATCTGCCCATTAAGCCTTAGACAACTCTTTTAAACTACTCCAACCTCTCCCTATCAAGATAAATGCCCCAGTGTCTATTAACCAGTCTCATTAAATGAGGCCTATCAATACCTAGCTCATAACATCTCCCCTTGCCATAAAATGTGCTTCTCCTTATCCCAGTATCAACCTCTACCTTCCCCATGCCTGGAACCCTATACTCTTCTCCAGCTAAAGCAGGAGCGAGATGACCTCTCTCATTCAGAACTATTCTAAAGTTTATTCCTGCAGCATTTAGGAAATCCCTTAAAATATCAGAGTGGTACATTCCTCTATCCGGGCCAAATACCAACTCAGGTCTGTCATCTAGGTAGATTTGTACAACCTTATGTGTTCCACTTCTTGGCCAAGCTATTCTTCCCATTTTAAAGCTGCAGATTTTAGAATATCTTATATATAAACATTATCCCATAAACAATTCCTATGCGTTCTTGCTAATCTTCTAAAAGCTCCATTATCAATTAAATACTCCTCAACAGGTACTCTGTCTATTCTTTTATAAGGGTTTGTTCTTATCCTGGGCTCCTCTAATTCAACATTCACATGCCCGTCTAAATCTAAACAAAACTCCAAAACCCTTCCTCTCCTTAATCTTCTTCTAACTTCTCCTTCTGTCCATTCTCTTTCCCTTTCAAATACAACATCCCCCACTCTTTTATCATAAACAAGAAAATAACCAGAAGAGCTAAAAGCAGCATCAAATCTCCCATCTAACATTTGCAAGACAACTAAGCCTCTCTGAAACCCCCCAATCCTATCCTTAATATCTAAAATTCTTCCATTAACAAGCCGGCTTAATTCCTGAAGTGTAGATCTTAGTCCTGCATACAAAACCGTTCTTTTAAACATCTCTAAATTAAATAAAAAAAACTTTTAAAACTAACTAAACTATTAAAACTTGTCAGATAAATATTTAACCGCAGCTATAACAGGAACCACATAAATCACATATTTAGAAAGGTAAAACCCAGCTTCAATCGCATAAGACATTCCGATATCAGAATCAGATCTCATCCTTTCTCTAATCCTAACATGTGCTTCATGCCATCTTTTATCTCCAGAAACAGGTTTCATAAACTCCACAAAATCAGACAGTTCATTCACATAATTGTTAAATGCAAGATATTTTTAAGCCTTCCTCAAAAAGGCTAAACTATAGACATTATTTAACCATCAAACAGTAATAACAAATAGAAAGATTTATAAATGAAAATTGCAAATAATGTTTCATGCCAAAAAAATCAAGATCAGGGCCTCCAAAATGTGAGGGTCGTTTTGGAGAATTAAGAGGATTATTTTATCTTACAGCTAGAGAAATAAGGGATTTGCATGATGATCCTTTATGGCCTATAATCACAGATGATGATTTAAAAGATTTTATAGATTTAGCCCTGGAGCCAAGGGAAGCAGTTCATTTGTATGATGCTATCGATCCTTACTTTGGGAATAAAGGAGACAGATTAAGAGGCGATCCTTTAGTCGGAAATCCTGATAATTTTGGGTTAGCATTAATCCCTTTTGTTTTTGAAGGAATGCGAGAAACCTTATTTGAATCAATTCAAAAAGCAAAAGCATTGAGAGAAGAAATAAAAGATCCTAAAACTAAAGAAGAGCATTTAGCAGAACTTGCAGAATTAACACAACAACCTGGAGAAAGATTAAGAGCCATGTCTGTTGGAGCTGTAATTGATGATCTACTATCTCCAATAGCAGAGAGAGATTTCACTATTTCTCAAAATTCAGTCTATCCAACATTATTAGAAAGATATGCAAGGCTTTATCTAGTAAACTCAGATGTAGACCAGTTAAATCTTATCCATAGAGGTGTTGCATCCTTAGATAGGGAACTAGAGTTGGATATGCACAATGTGATGGTCCCCTTAAAAAATAATAAGGCAGGTGGAAAAAAACAGTATGTCTCTCTTAAAGGTTACCATCTAAGAGCAGAATTCGGAACAGGACCAAATACACAAAGAACATTAGTATCTTCTTCTCCCTATAGGATAGAGTTGTGCAAATCTTCTCCAAATGGGAATACAGGAGATGATTCACCGGTATTAGGAATGAACTTTTACTTAAGGCACCCAGACATAATAGTCATATCTCAAATCCAAGATATAAGAGGGGCAAGGGTTCCAGAAGGGACAACTGATGGATTATGTGGATTAACAATAGCTGAGAAACTAGCTCACTCAGTGGGATTTAGAAAAATCTTAGCCTATACACATAGAAACAACCCAATAAGAATCCATTATCCAAATGATGCCCAGTTAGCAAGTGTTCTAAAAATTAATTTTGATGATGCAGCAAGATGCTTGGGGTGGGAGCCTATAAGAGGCCAGAATGAAGAAATACTTGGTTACAGAAGAGATATGACAGACCACAGTTAAAGTGCTTTGTTAGACAAGTTATCACCTCATATCCATAACTGTTACGCTCGATTTGCCAACAAATCCCCCCCTCTTTCTGATATTATCTTCTCTATAAGCATCTCCAACTTTGTTTAGTAGCTTCACTCCTGCTATTGCATGCCCCCTTACTCTATAATTTAAGGATACAACCTCTAATCTTTTCCTAGCTATGCTTCTACCAATCCCCTCATAAAGGAAAGTTTCCCAAACTCCCCTAACAACCCTATAGCTATTATCTATCTCAACTGCATCATCCACAGCAGTTTGTAATGATTGATAAACTTCATGGTCTCTTATACCACTAGTTATCTCCAAATTATGGAAAACATCCTCAAGGCACCTTCTCAGCCTCAAAGCAGCATCTCTTCCCGGTCCTATTCTCCCCCCTGGGTAATTTCTAGAAGAAATATCTTTAACTTCCCCTAATGCCCCAAAGAATGCTTCTTGTGCTCTAGGAGATTCAGAAAAAACATAAACCCTAAACATGTTCATGAGATCTATACCCTCTCCCAAGGTTACTCCTAAATCAGGTCTTTCTTTGTATAACCTGCTTAGTATGCCAGGACCATCCATGAAGATGTTTGTTATCTGGTCATTCAATATTCTTGAGCCAACAAGAAATTCTTGCAATGGCATATCCCTGCCATCCACGTCTACAGAAACAGAAACCAAGGAATTTGCTCTTCTTAAAGCTTCAACTACCCTCATCAATTCTATAAAAAATCTCTCATTCTCCCACCTTGCTACCATCCCGCTGTCTGAGGTATCATACATATTTTATCGTATATGAAGTAAACTTTTAAATTTATCTAAAATAAGCATCCCCGAGGAGAAATCCAATATACTCCTGCATTTACAATATCTTTAAATACTTGTAAATCTTCTTATCCGTCGGTAACACTTTAAAAAGGGGGTGAAAAGAAATGGGAAAAGTGATCGCAAGGAACATCGTGAAGAGAAAATCTGGCTTTTTATACTACGTAGACGGGAAGGGAAATGTTTGCGAAGCTAAAATGGCCAGGGGTGGAAAGAAGAGAAAATCTTCATCAAGAAAAAGTTCAAGAAGGAGACGTTAAGTCTTCTTTCTTTTATTTCTTACCTAAAGCTCATTGAGAATCCAGCGATGCTGTTATACTTGTCCAAATATCCTACTGCACTCTTATTCTGCTTGAACTCAGTTATCTTATCATTCACTCTTTTGAAGAAATACATGAGCTGCTTCCTCACATTCTCAAAATCTTCCTCATCCATTTTTGAAAAAGTATCCAATGTTGAATTATCCCAGACCTCAACTTCTTCCTTGTTAAGGTTCTTAAGCAGATTTACAATATCCCCTATCATGACCTCAACATTCTTGGTAGAGCCTTTCCTGAGAAATTTCTTTACATCCCCTTCAATGTTATAAGTTAGCTCATACTCATAGAAATCAGACATCCTGTCATATTTTGCTAATTTTATGCTGACCAAGTTTACATTACCAATAATCATGCAACAAATAAGGAGGGAACAATATTTAAATTTTACCCAAGCAATATCCTTTTAAATTAGGTTGCAGTTTAACGAATATACGGGCTCGTAGCTCAGCTTGGTGGAGCGACTGGCTCTTAACCAGTAGGTCGGGGGTTCAAATCCCTCCGAGCCCAAATCTTTAAATAATTCTTAGGCATATTACTTTCATGACCTCATTAGTTGCTGTTGTTGAAGATGATGAAGTTTATGTCCAGTTTGAGGAAGGGGATCTTCTTGTAATGAGTTCTGCAGAAGAGCAAGTTCACGGTAAAAGTGCTTTAACCTACGGTGTTTATAGGGATGAAATTTCAGGTTTAAGAGTAAGGCCGTATATTCTCCCCCTTACCAGTCTAAGAAAGTTGGTTGGCTCTTCCCCGTTGGATTTTATACCCTTGGATGATCACACAGAAGCAAGAAGAACCTTAAGAGGAGACCTTGTCATTAGGAGAATGCTTGATCCATCAACAGAAGCAAGGTTTTCAAAAGCAGAATATCGAACAATTATGAGATATGTGGAAGAATTACCTACAAATCCTTAAACTTCTTGTCAAACTTCTCTTTGCATTTCCCTTCTTTCCAGAAAACTACATGGCTGGCCCTTTTGTCAAACAAAGAAAGCGCAATTTCAGTTATCTTATCAGAGCTAACCTCTTTTGCATCTTTTAAACACTGCTTCATTAACTCAATGTTTTCTCTTCTTGCTTTTTCTTCTATCTCCTTCTCTTCTTTTGCAGTCAGACTTATTTCTTCCCAGACAGAATAACTGCTTCCTTTTATCTGCCTAGGAAAAGCTTTGCTAAAACTCATTTTAGATTAGAATGTCTTTAATTCTGGAAATATGCTCTGCAACTCTCTCCCCATTGTCTGTCAGGTTTATTGACTTTATCCTTCCCTGCTTCTCAAATGAGACAAGCCTGGCTTTCTCCATCTCCTGCAATATCTTTACAGCATGAGAATAAGTGCAGTCAACTTCTTTGGCTAGAACGCTTCCATACCTGCTCTTGCCACCCTTCCTCAGGGCAACCAGAATCATGGCCGGCTTTTTCCTAAAAAACACCTCGAATATTTCTTCCTTTTTCTTTGCCAATTTTTCATAACCCCCGTCAAATCATAATACCGATTAATATTTAAAGGTTTCTTCAGAAAATATATATTTAAAGCAATATATTTAAAACGTTATCGCTTAATTAAGATAAAACATCATATTTTTATATACGCAATTTCTTATTTTTTCTAATGTTAGATATTAGATTCATACGAGATAATCCTGATTTAGTAAAGAAGAACCTAAAGAAAAAGTTTCAAGATTATAAGTCAAAAATTGTAGATGAAATAATAAAAGGGTATGAGAATTCTTTAAAATTAAAGCAACAAGCAGAAGAGCTCAGAAGAAAGAGAAATGAGTTATCCTTAAAAGTAAATGAACTAGTAAAGCAAAAGAAAGATGCTAAATCAGTAATAAAAGAAGTAAAAAATATTCCAGAAAGAATAAAGGAATTAGAGGAGAAAAAAGAAGAAATTGACAAAACAATAAAACAAATTGCTTATAGCATTCCAAACATAATCCATTCCTCTGTTCCAATTGGGAAAGACGCAGCGCAAAACAAAGTTCTTAAAAGAGTCGGGAAGATTCCAAAGTTTAAATTTCCAGTAAAAAATCATGTTGAGCTTGGAGAATCTTTGGACTTGTTTGATTTTGAAGCATCTGCAAGAATCTCAGGAAATGGTTTTTATTATCTGAAAGGAGAATTAGCTTTGTTAAACCAAGCATTAATAAGATATGCAATTGACTTCATGAAGAGTAAAAAATATTTATACATAGAACCACCATTAATGGTTAACAGAAGAGTTGAAGAAGCCAAGGGAGATTTCACAGCATTTGAAAAAGCACTGTATAAAATTGAAAATGAAGATTTATTTTTAATTCCAACTGCAGAAGATGCAATTCTCGGTATGTTGGCAGATCAAATAATTCCAGAGGATAAACTGCCATTGAAATTCTTTGCATATTCTATGTCATTCAGAAAAGAAATAGGCTCTCATGGCATTAATGAAAAAGGCTTATGGAGAACACATCAATTCAATAAGGTAGAGCAGTTTATTTTCTGCCATCCAAAAGATTCCTGGAGATATTATGAAGAATTAAGAAAGAACTCAGAGGAGTTATATAAAAAATTAAAAATACCTTATAGGTTGTTGGAATGCTGCTCAGGAGACTTAGGGGATTGGAAAGCTAAGTCAGAAGACATTGAAGCTTATAGGCCGACAACAAAGGATTATGGGGAAGTGGGTTCATTAAGCAATTGCACGGATTTTCAGGCTAGGGATTTAAACATAAAAATGCTAACTA
>CAZDKM010000027.1:5241-11115 GCA_964505985.1 Candidatus Woesearchaeota archaeon | reverse complement strand
ATGGAGCTAAGTTCAGTTTAGATAGTAGAAGGGAATTCTTTGAAGGAATATATACTGATGTTACTAGTGCTAAATCTTAGTAAATAGTTATAAAATCTCATAAATCTTTTTATATTTACTATTATTCTTCATTTTATGAATTTTGACCCTATGTTGAGAGAGAAGATACTTTCCTTTATCAGAGCTAATGGACCTGTGCTGCCTGTGCAGGTTTCCAAGCAGTTTGGTGGGGATTTAATGTTCTCTGGGGCTGTACTGAGCGAGTTAGTGGGGAAAAAGGCAATTATGATAAGCACTGCGAAGATAGGAGGGAGTCCTGTTTATTATGTCAATGGGCAAGAAGGCAAGCTAGAGATTCTTTACCCCCATCTTAGGGATGTACATAAGAGAATGTTTGATTTACTTAAAGAAGAGAAGGTTTTGAAGGATAATAGTTTAGAGGCATGGCAGAGGGTTGCTTTAAGAGAGTTAAAAGATTTTGCCTATCCAATTCAAAAAGAAGATGGGATTTACTGGAGATGGCATTTGACAAGGCAGGAAGAGGCTTTGAGGTTGATAGATGATAGGTATAAGGTTGTGCAGGAAAAGATTGAAGAAGTCCAGAAATTAGAAGAGCCTACTACTGAAACAAGAGAAATAATTAAGAAGGAGGAGCATAAATGGGAAATTGTCCAACCTAAAATAGAGAAGAAGGAGAGGAAACAAAGAATAAAGAAAGATATAAACATTGATTTAACTAATTATTTCTCCGGGAAGGGAGCTACTGTGATTGAGGAGAGAGTTATCAGAAAGAATTCAGAGAGCGAATATGTTGTGGAGATTCCAAGCAATGTCGGGAAGGTCAAGTTTTTTGTTAAGGTTAGAAATAAGAAAACTATAAGCGATGCAGATATAGTTCTAGCGCATAATGATGCACAGCTAAGGAAACTACCTTTATTGTTTTTATCTACTGGAGAATTGAATAAAAAGGCAGAAGAGTATATTTCCAAGAATTCTATCAAGTTTGAAAAAATTTAAAAATGGCATTTAGAACTAATTCTTATGAAAGTTATTACATTTTACAAATATGTTGGTATTAAAGATCCTGGAAGGTTTGCAGAGGAGCATTTAAAGCTATGCAAGAACCTTGGTGTAAAAGGGAAGGTTTTGGTGTCTAAGGAAGGCATAAACGGTGGGATTTCTGGAGATGATAAAAAGGTTGAGAAATATAAGGAGAAGTTAAGATCCTACCCTGAGTTTAGTGATATTAAGTTTAAGGATACATACTCTGATGATGATGCTTACAGAAAGATGTTTGTCAGAGTAAGAAAGGAGATTATAAGGTTGGATACTAATTTAGACGGCAAGAAGGCTTCTGGAAAGATTTCACCAAGGAAATTAAAAGAGATGCTTGACAAAAAGGAGGATGTTGTTTTATTGGATGTGAGGAATAGGTATGAAACAAGGATAGGCAGATTCAGGGGAGCTGTTGAACTGGGAATAGATGTATTTAATGAACTTCCTGGAAGATTAGACAAAATTAAAGATTTAAAAGACAGGAAAATAGTCATGTATTGCACTGGTGGAGTGAGATGTGAGAAGGCTTCTGTTGCCTTAATCAATAATGGTTTTAAAGATGTTTCTCAATTGGATGGCGGAATTTTAAACTATGCAAAGGAATGCTCAGATTCTCATTGGGAGGGTAAGTGTTTTGTTTTTGACAGGAGAGTTTCTATTCCTTTAGATTCAAATAAAAAAGTTCATCCAATCTCAAGATGCGATATATGCAATGAATTCAGCGACATTTATATTAATTGCAGAAATGTTGAATGTGATAAATTGTTTATTTGCTGCAAGAACTGCCAGGTTAAGTATAAGGGATATTGCCCTGAGGAAATTAATTAAATGAAATATTTGTTTGTTCTTGGAAGGGATAGGGAGCTGAGTATTTTAGAGGCTGTTAGTTTTTTAAGGGCAAGAAAAATCAACTATCAACTGGTTTTTTCCAAGAAGAATTTTTTAATTCTTGATATTGATAAATTTGATTTTGATGTTGAAGAATTTGGTGGTGTTGTTAAGATAGGCAAGGAAATAAAATTAAATGAGATAGTATTTGATAAAAATAAAATAACTTATTCTGTCTATGGAGATAAGACGTTAAGCAAATTAAAAAGAAGATTCAAAGAAGAAAGGGTAAAGGCAGTTTTTAGAAAATATTCTGATGAGCCAAACAAACTGGATTTAGAAGTCATTGAGGTTGATGATTCTATATTTGAGATATTTTCTGTTTCTAATCCTAAAGGTTACAAGAAAAGAGATGAATGCAGGCCGAGATTTGATGAGAAAAAGGTTGTTTCTATAAGATTAGCAAAGATATTAATAAACTTAAGCCAGGCGAGGAAGGAATTATTAGACCCTTTTTGCGGATGCGGAACTATCCTGCAGGAAGGTTTATTGAAAAAATTGGATGTTATAGGAGTAGATAAAAATATTTCTGATGCTAAATCCAATCTAAAATGGCTGAAGAATACGTTTAATGTCCGGAATAATTTTAACTTAATAGGGGGAGATGCGGGAAGGCTGGGTGTTTATATTGATAAGATTGAGGCTATAGCCACTGAGCCTTATATGGGGCCTTATTTAAAAAAATTACCTAGTGAAGAAGAAGCAAAAAAGATTATTTCTGAGCTTAATTTTTTGTATTCTAAATTTTTTAAAGAAGCAAGAAAAATTGTTATTGGCAAAGTTGTTTTTGTAGAGCCTATAATTAAACTTTTTAGGGGAGAGGTTAGCATGAACTTCCAGGATATTATAAAGGAAAATAGCTTTAGAAAAGTTGAATTTGAAGAGGCTGAAATCCCCATTATTTATGAATTAAAAGGAAGCAGGATAAAAAGGAGGATATGGGTATTAGAACGTTGTTAAGTTAATTGGTCTTAGTCCCTAAGAGCAATAATGAAAGGATTAGAGATAAATTATAATTTTATAAGAAAACATTTAGCACTTGATGGTAAGACTCCTGCTGAAGTTTCAATCCCAAACATAAAATTAGGTGTTAATAAGTGGGTGGATTTGATTAAATTAAGTAAGCTATGAATTAATAAGCTTTTGATATAAATTTTCATAGAAGAGATTCTTTTCTTGTTTATATGTTTCTATTATTTTACTTAAATAATCGGATAAAGATGGATAAACTTCTGCATAACAATCTAAAAATATTTTATAACTCTTCTCAAGAAGTTCCAATTCTTCTTGGCTAATTTTAGAAAAAACTTCTTTTCTCATGTTTTTCTGATTATTTTTTATTAAGGAATCAAAAAGGGGCTTGTGTTTTTTAATAAGACTGCCCTCTAGCGAGCTGAATAACTTTCTAAACAATAAACGAATGTCATAGTCTTTTCCTTTCCTCCCCACATCATTACCTTCGGACATAATGAAGAAAATAGCTCTCAATAAATCACAAATATTATATCTTAAATTCTTTGGAACATATATCGAGACTTTGCCTAAAAATGGTTTTATGTTATCTATTTCTAATATATGTTTTACTTTTTGAGAAACAAAAGCCAATCTTTCAACAGAAAACCCTATTGCAAAATTTTTAAATCTGCTCTCAACTAAGTTTACAGGTTCCCCGCTTCTTGAAATTCTCCATTTATCAAGCATCCAAATAGTTGCCAGTTCAATGAATCTTCCTCCCTTAATCATATTTGGTTTATTATCTTTGTTATTTTTTGCAAAATCCTGCCCTAAGTCGTAGAAAATATCTGTTCCATATCCTGCGTATTTTTCCCATTCTCTATCAAATCTTACAAGAAAATTATCAATATTCCTTCCTTTGTTTTTAACCTCAACAATTTTATCTTTAGGAATGCCTAATTTTTTCCATGCTTTTCTAGTTTCATTATCTAAAGGCATGGTGGTCTCGCCAATTTCTGCGATTTTACCATCACCAAATATGGTAATCCATATCTTATTTTTATCTAGCGATAATTCATTAATAAAAAAGTCTAACGTTTCTTTCAATAAAAATTCTTTCTCTTTATTAAAATCTGGAGTAAACCATATTTTTCCTACCATTTCAAAGAGGGATGTATAACCATTAAGTTTTATATTATCAATATCAACTCTTCTATAACAGGGTTGTATCGTCAGAAATTTATCGGTTGGGTCTCTCTTCAATCTTTCTATTATTTCCTTCATATAAATTTCCGCAGCGCTTGCATTGAAGGTATAAGGAAAAGCTGGATTTGACATAGGAACAGAAGGTTTAATCTCGTATCCTTTATTCTTGTGCCATTCCATTATTTTCTTTCTAATTTCAAAAGATTTCATAATATATGAAATTGTGAATAATTTATTAATCTATCTTTAAATGAATATCTTTGACTTCTAAGTCCCGTAGATGCAACAATGCAGGGTATTAGAAAAGTTTAAATAATGTATTTTTGGCCTATAGGATATGGGAAGAATAAAAACATCATTGATTAAGAGAGTAGCAATAAAGACCTATCAGGATCATGGGGATAAGTTTGGAGTTGATTTTAACAGCAATAAGAACATTGCCTCAGAATTTGTTGATTTTCCTTCTAAGAAATTGAGAAATGTGATTACAGGCTATATTACAAGAATGGTCAAACAAAACAAGAAATAACGGAGGACTAAAATGAATGAAGACATGGAAAGTATGCCTGAGGAATCAGGTGCTGAAATAACAAGGAGAGGAAAAGGAACTGCTGACGACTACACTGTTTTCGTAGGTAACAAACCCTTTAACAGAATATAGTGCAATGCTATTTCTGGAGGCCTGAATTACGTAACAGGGGTTGTCATGCAGTTTACAACGCAAGGAGCTAGTGAGGTAATTATTAAAGGAAGGGGAAAATTCATAGCAAGATGTGTTGATATAGCAGAGGTTGCTACAAAAAGATTCCTTGAAAATATGGTAGAGATAAAGGACATAAAGATAGACAGCGAGGAGTTTGAAAACAAGGAAGGAAAGCAAATAAGAGTCAGCACAATTGAGATTACTTTAATGCGGAAGTAATCTTCTTTTTTTATTTTATGCCTCTGGAGTGATTTGAACACCCGACTTTCGGCTCATGAAACCGACGCTCTACCGAACTGAGCTACAGAGGCCTGAGAATTGACATTAATACGTTTTTAAAAGGTTTTTGAATCACTACCCCAACAATCCATCTGGAGTCTCAGAATTCTCAGATGCCTTAACTGATTCACTTATTCTTCTTATAATCATAGTTCTATTAAAGCACCTGTTTATTACTAATTTAAAGCTAGGTCCTATGGATTCTTCTTTACGTATACTTGCCAAAAGGCTCTTACATACTTCCGCATTCTCCTCTACGAACTTCCTTTCTTCTTCAGGCACATCTTTCAATTGTTCAATACCATTCTCTTCCATGTATCCTATTAATTCTCCCAAGCTTTTTATACTATCTATTCTCCCTAATTGACTAAGAAGCATATCTTTCATTCTTTGGCATACTCTTTCAACTGTTTCTATTCTATACTCTGCTGTTAAAAAATCCCTTAACCTTTCTTTTAATTCTGAGGGTATTTTATAATTGCTTCTATTACCCATTCGTCTCATAATATTCATTGTACTCAGAAATCTTTCTGCTTTTTGACGTAAATCTTCATAATTTTTTTCACTACGAAGACAGAATTCTTTATCTCTGAAACTTTTAGACTTCATAGATTCCATCAACCTTCTTAAGAATTTCTCCATCTCTTGAGGACTCAAACTCAGTATACTATTTATTTGATCTCTCCTTCCTATATTTCTTTTCATTAACAGTTCTAATATTGAGATTTGACGACCTATGTCTCCTATTAATCTTCTCCTTGCTGCGTTGAAATCTTCTTCTTTATAAC
>CAZDKM010000027.1:0-5203 GCA_964505985.1 Candidatus Woesearchaeota archaeon | reverse complement strand
TCCATAATATGTTTTATTTTTTTTTTTTAATAAACTTTTACCTTACTAATTTCTTTTGCTAATTTAGCTCTTTCTTCATCTGAAAGCTTAGGTCTTGTTTCTACACCTTTTTCATAATATGGAGCTAAATGAAAATGGGCATGAAAAACCACCTGGTCTGCTTTCTCCCCGCTGTTTATCATGAACTTAAAATCTGTTGCTTTTGTGGCTTTTGAGATTTTATTCATTATCTCTTTTGAAAATCCTATTAATTCACTTCCTAATTCTTCTGGAAAATCCTTGAGATCTGTAAAATGCTTTTTAGGGATGATTAAAGAATGCCCCTTATTTTTAGGATTTAAATCTAGGAATGAGATAAAACTCTTTGATTCTCCGATTTTATAACAAGGAATTTCTCCTCTTGCTATCTTACAGAAAACGCAATCTTTCATAGATATTGAAACTATGGGAGTTTATATAAATATATTGAAAGGAAACATTTATTAATTTAGAAAGGGCTTTGATTTCATGGCTATTGGAAAAAGAGTTAATGCGACACCTGGCAAGGGATATCTTATTCTAAAACAAGGGGAGTTCGATATTGACCTTCTTTATGATACAATAGTGGACTGGTATGATAAAAGAAAGTATATCTTTAATGAAACAGAGAATACGGAGAAAGTAAAGCCACAGGGAAATGATATTAATTTAAAGCTGGATGGGGATAGGAAGGTAGATGATTATGCTGAATTCCATATAAAAGTGTTTATACTTGTTATAGAGCTGAGAAAAAAAGGGGATGTTTATACAGGAAGGATGAAGATTAATGTAGAGGCTTATATTGACTTAGACTATATGAATAAATGGCAGAAAACTCCATTTACGAGATTATTATTTCATATATATAATAATTATATAATAAAAAAGAAAATAAAAGACGGCTATGAGGATGATTTGGAGGAGGAGGCAAAGGAATTAGCTGGAGAGATTAAGAGAGTGATAAATTTGCACGATTAAAATGGGTGAGAAAATTTGGATTACCCCTTCATCGGGGCTGAAAATAAGATATCAGGGAACTGCTGATTTTGGCAATGTATACAAGTATATGAAATTATGGCTGGAGGACAGGGGATTTGCTGATGAAAAGAAATTAGAAACCAAATTTACTGAGAGGAGATTTGTAGACAGAAAAAATTTAGAGATAGCATGGAAGGCTTCCCATAAAATAAGCGATTATATCTCTTTTGAGATGGAGGTTACTTTTCTGCTTTTGGGAGTAAGTGAGGTTGAGGTACAGATAGGGGATATCAAGAGAAAGATGGACAAAGGAGATTTTGAGCTTAGGGTTAAGGGGTGGATTCAAGCAGGCACAAAGGAGTGGGATGAATACAACTTTATTGAGAGAATATATTATAATCTTGTAATGAGAAAAAGGATAGATGATTATAGGTATGATTATTATACTATAATTTATAGGTTTGTGGATTTTATAAAAGAAAGATTTGGGCTGAGAGGTTAAATTTAAGAACTAAAAGGAGTTAATTATACTATGTCGGAAACATACTACATCATTAAGACAATACAAATAAGCAGATCTGGTGTATTTGACTTAAGAGAGGTTTACAAATTAATGAAGCAGTGGGCCTATCAAAGGAAATACCAGTTTATTGAAAAAGAATATAGGGATGAGGATAAAAGCACTGGGAAGAAAATTGTCATAAGATGGGATTTCAAGAAGAAGGTTGATGATTATACAAGAACATTTATTGACGTTATTATAAGGGGGAATAATCTTAGGGAAGTTAGCGTGAAAAAAAAGAAACTAGTGCAGGGGGATATTACAGTAGAGTTAGAGAGTTATGTTGAGAAGGATTATGAAGAGAATTGGGAGAAAAATCCTGTTTCTAAGTTTATAAGGGAAGCATTTGATAAGATTATTGCAACCCAGCATTTTGATAAGGTACACAAGGATCTGAGGAATGAGACCTATGCCTTATATGATGAGGTTAAGAGGTATTTTAAGGCGTTGAATTAGCAAAGTTGATAAATCTTTATTATATTAAGTTTTTATGGAATTTGTGAGAGATTTTAGGGATTTAGGTAAGGAAGATGTTGGAATAGCTGGAGGGAAGGGAGCTAGCTTAGGAGAGATGACAAAAGCGGGTATTCCTGTCCCTGAGGGTTTTGTAGTATTATCTGATTCTTTTGAAAAGTTTATTGAGGAAACTGGGCTGAATGTGGAGATAGATGCTGCTCTGGATAAAGTTAATCATGAGGAAATCCATACTGTTGAGGAGGCTAGTGAGACTATAAAAGCTTTGATTTTGGAAGCTGAGATGCCTAAGGAAATTGAGATGGAAATAGAGAGGTATTTTAAGAAATTAAAATGTAAGTTTGTTGCTGTAAGAAGTTCAGCTACGGCTGAGGATAGTTCAAGTGCTGCGTGGGCTGGGCAATTAGAGAGTTATTTGAATACTACTGAGAATGAGTTTTTAGAGAATGTTAAAAAATGCTGGGCTTCTTTGTTTACTCCAAGAGCAATATTTTATAGATTTGAGAAAGGATTGCATAAAGAGAAAGTTTCAGTTGCTGTTGTAGTGCAGAAGATGATTAATTCTGAGAAATCTGGCATTGTATTTTCGGTACATCCTGTTACACAAGACAGAAATCAATTGATAATTGAGGCTGGTTTTGGTTTAGGAGAAGCTATTGTTTCTGGGCAGATAACTCCAGATAGCTATGTTGTAGATAAGGAAAGTTGGGAGATATTAGATATAAATGTAAATGAGCAGAGTAAAGGTCTTTATAGAAATTCTAAAGGGGGAAATGAATGGAGGGAACTAGGAGAAAAAGGTAAAGAGCAAGTATTGAATGGTAAAGAGATTGTTAAATTAGGAAAATTAATTGTTAAGATTGAGAAACATTATGGTTTTCCTGTTGATGTTGAGTTTGCAATGGAAAATAAAAAAACATACATTGTTCAATCGAGACCTATTACTACATTGAGTTAAAATGAAAAAAGAAAATTGGCTTAGGGTTGTATCGTTTAAGACAGAATTATTAACGGAGAACATAATCCATAGAGGTTATAGAGAAAGTTTGTCTAAATTACTTCCAGGACTGCCTCCTTTTAGGAATCGTATGATAATAGACAATGATATTTATATTGATCTAAATGAAACTGATAGAATTCAAGAATATTTCTCAAAGAGCCTTATAAAGCGTGCTATTTGGGTTTATAAAAAGATAGAAAACCAATCAAAAAAGTTAATTAAGATTTCTAAATTAATTATGAGTAACATAAAGAATACCTCAAATAGGGAAATCTCTAATAAACTGGAAGAATTCTTTAAAGAATTTCAAAAGACTATTGGAGCTATAGGAGTTCCAACAATTATTGATTTAACTTTAGAATCCCAATTAAAAGATTATTTGAAAGATTCTGATATAAAAGATGTTGATGAGGCACTTTCAACTATTGCAATTCCATTCAAGCCAGTTGAAACCTCTAAAGAGAAAGAGGATTTACTGAAATTAATTATAAAAATTAAAAATGAAAAAATACTTTTAAACTCTAAGAAATTTGAATTCTTAGTTGATAATCACTATAAAGAATACGGTTGGGTGTATTCTACTTTGTTTTTAGGGAATCTATATAATAAAAATCAAATAAAAAAAGAAATTAAAAGTCTTTTCAAAATAGCTGAGAAAGAGGAAAAATCTTTGAGGGATGAGAGGAAAAAACAAATACTAGAAGCAGAGAAATTAATAAGCAAGATAAAATCTATAGAAGGAAGGCAAAAGACTAAATTTCTACAAAAAGCAGTTTATTATAGAACTGCTAGATTAGAATGGATGAATAAGGCTTGTTTTATCGTTAGACCCTTGCTTGAAGAGGTAGCTAAGAGATTAAAGATAAGATTTGATGATTTAATATACTTAATGTCTGAGGAAATAAAAGATTCTTTGATTAAAGGGAGCGTATCTAAAATCTTTAAAGAGCAGATTAAAAATAGACATGAAGGCTATGCTGTTATATCTGATAATCAGAATGAATATCTTCTAGTTATAGGTAAAGAACTAAGAAAGTGGAAAAATAAATTTTCTAATAAAGAAGAGGATGAGATTATTAAAGGGGTAGTGGTATTTAAAGGAAAAGTCCAAGGAAAAGCAGTTATTGTGAAAGATCGTTCTGAGATAAGCAAAGTTCAGGAAGGAGATATACTTGTTACACCCCTCACCACACCAGATTTTATTGTAGGGATGAAGAAAGCAGCCGGAATAGTTACAGATTTGGGAGGTATAACAAGTCATGCTGCTGTGACAAGCAGAGAAATGAAGACACCTTGTATAGTTGGCACTAAAAATGCTACTAAAATTCTGAAAGATGGAGATCTGGTTGAACTGGATACAGATGAAGGGGTAGTAAAAATTCTAAAAAGATAAGCTTTATTAAAATACTTGTATTGGTAAGTTATATGTTGATAGATTATAGGATTAATGTTGAGCAAGAATTAAAAAGGATCTCTAGATTGATGAGTTCATTAGGTAAAGACAACCTTTTGGAGTTGAGACTCGTCTCTAAAAGTATTAGGAGGGCAATTGATGAATACATTAGAAAATATAGTGGGAGGATATTTCCTGGTAAAATTGCCTCTTTGAGTGATATATTAGATAGATTTAAAGAACTTGAAAGTGAAGAAGACCTAGATGAGCTTAGGACAATATTTACTGAGATTCTAGAGATTTGTCAGAACTACAATTCACTTCCAGTTACTTATCTTTTAAGACATCCTGAAAAATTTGATGAATTCCAAACAGTAGCAGAGACAGAGGGGCAAAGAGCATTAAGTAAGTATGGAGTAAAACAGGCAAAAGAATTTGCAGACTTTCTGATAGAAGAGATTTTAATAACAAGTACTCCTGTTAACTTAACTATTAATTTTAGCCCTTATAAAAGAACAAGATTATTTGCTGAGATAATTAAAATAAAAGTAGAAAAAATAAAAAAAGACTTTAAAAAATCTGTATCTATAACGTTTTCTAAAGAAGATTCAATTTCTGGAGATCAGGTTATTGGCGCAGAGGGTTCGTTAGATATGTGGGCTAAATCGGAGAATGCTAGAAACATTTCTTCACTGGTTTATAATTGGTTTTCTAATAGACCTCTAGTTTCGGGAAAATACACAATAAATGTTGGAGTGACTCATTTGCCTATTTTAAT
>CAZDKM010000026.1:9746-11202 GCA_964505985.1 Candidatus Woesearchaeota archaeon | reverse complement strand
TGATGCTCCTATGGGGACATGGGTCCATTGGGTGTTATGGAATATCCATATTGATGGGGAAATAGAAGAAAACAACGTTCCTGGTGGTGCTGTTCAGGGCGTGAATAGTGGTGGTGAAATCAGTTACGCAGGGCCTTGCCCTCCTTCTGGAGTTCATAGATACTTCTTCAAGGTATATGCTTTAGATGCTGGACTTGATCTAGATGAAGGAGCTACTAAAAAAGAGGTGGAAAATGCAATGAAAGGGCATATATTGGCAAAAGGGGAATTAATTGGTAAGTATAGTAGATAAGATTAATCTTCAAATCTTTTTGTCTTCCCAATCTTAGCAAGAACCAGATGATGCATTCTTCTTAAGAATTCAATCTTGTCTTCCATCTTCATAATGTCAACATATCCCTCTAATACCAGATTAAATGCAAAAGGACTTGGGATTTTTGTCTGGAATATTTTTACCTCTATCCTTTTCTTTTCTATATCCTCAATTATCTTTTTAGCATTCTCAATATCCATTAAGTCCTCTAATACCTCCCTTCTTGATTCTTTTAAAACAGAAAAATCATCTGAAATTCTTTTCACAGCATTTAACAATAACATAGAACTAACCTGCTGTCTCCCAACTCTTTTGGTTCTTCCACCATAGTTTCTTAATATCATCAAAGATCTTATAGCGCAGTGCCTGAATCTCCTTTTCAGAACTTCAGTCTTGTCAATTGCTTTTTTCATTATTGAGTCTATATCTTTTGTTTTCAGATGTTCAAAAATATGCGAGACTATGATTGTTTTTTCAGAAGATACATAAAACCCATTATCACTTATCCCTATCTCCACGTCTATATGGTATAGCCTTCCTATTATGTAAGCAACTGCCCTTGATAGCACATCATTTACCCTTCTTCCGTACAAGGTGTGGAATACTATGAAGTTCTTGTTTTCTTCTTTGTATTCTTCTATTAAAATTTTTTTGTCATTTGGCAGCTCCTGGAATAAATACTGCTGTTTTAGGTACTCATATATCGCGTTTTCTGCATTCTTGTCTAAGTACAAATATTCATTGATAAACTTCATAATCTCATCTTTTGATTCATTATGATTGAATTTTTTTTCCATTAACCCGCGGAACTTAGAAATATCATTGGCTAAGTCAAAAGATAAAGGGAGCATTTCTGAAAACCATGATGGGATTGTTGGAGGTCTCATTTCTGCAGTTTTTACCTGTGCAGTCATCCCTCTTGAAAATAAGAATTCATACTTATTGCCTCCTAAAACAAAAACATCCCCTCTTTTTAATCTCTCTAAGAAAGCCTCATCTATTTTACCTATAGTCTGTTCCCCTATTTTCACCAGCACATGTGTCTCATCAGGTATAGTTCCTATATTGGTCATGTAGATCATTCTTGCTAGTCTGCTTCTTCTTCCTATCATCCCTGTTTCCTTGTCATGCCAGATTTTTGCA
>CAZDKM010000026.1:1998-9736 GCA_964505985.1 Candidatus Woesearchaeota archaeon | reverse complement strand
ACATGCCTGTCTTCTAATTTTGTATACTCTCCTGATAAATAATCAAGAATTTCTATGAATTCAGAATACCTTAGACTTCTATAGCAATAGCTGTTCGTAACCATTTTCCATAACTCTTTTTCTGATATCTTTCCTGTTATCGCAATTCCATATATTTGCTGGGCTAATACATCCAGGCAGTTTTCAGGAATATGAATTCTGTCTATCTTGCCTTCTATGACGTTTTTTAACAGAATAGAGCATTCAACTAAATCATCTCTGTCTAGAACAATAATTCTTCCTTTAATTGTGTCATGTAGTCTATGTCCTGCTCTTCCAAGTCTTTGAATGCAACGAGCTACAGACTTAGGGCTTCCTAATAAGATAACTAAGTCAATGTAACCAATATCGATTCCTAACTCTAATGATGTTGAGCAGACTATGGCCTTTAATTTACCTTCCCTCATCCTGGTTTCCATGTCAAGCCTATGCTCTTTTGATAAGGAACCATGGTGAGCGCCAATATTTTCTGTATATTTTTTAGGGAATCTTTCTTTTAGATGATGGACAACTCTTTCTGTGGCAGACCTTGTGTTTGTGAAAATTAAAGTTGTTTTATGCGTTTGTATTAGACTGTCTATTAAATTATACATTTCATCATGCATCTTTTTATGTGTCACATTAATCAAATCCGGAACTGGAGAAAGAACTTTGATGTCCATGTTTTTTTTTAATTCTACCTTGGCTATCTTGCAGTCTCTTTTATCTCCAACCAAGAATTGTGCTATTTCCTCTATTGGCTCTGTTGTTGCGCTTAATCCAATTCTTGTGAAACTAGGAGCTAGTTCTTCCAGTCTTTCTAAGGCTAATGATAAATGAACCCCCCTTTTGCTTTCAGCCAAAGCATGAATCTCATCTATTATAACCCATTTTACTGTTCTTAGTTTTTCTTTTAATTTTGGAGATGTTAAGACGATTGAAAAGGATTCAGGTGTTGTTATCAGAATGTGCGGGGTTTTTCTCAGCATCTTTGATTTTTCCGATTGTGTTGTATCTCCTGTTCTTACTGCAACCTTAATATTGAATTCCTTATTTGATGCTTCTTCCATCTCTTTTAATGGCTGATTAAGATTAAATTCCACATCATTCGATAATGCCTTAAGAGGAGAAATATACACAGCATAAATTTCATTTTCTAATTCTTTTCCATTGGCGAGATTAATTAAGTAGTTTAAGATGGAAGTAAATCCGCAAAGGGTTTTTCCACTCCCCGTTGTCGCAGAAACCAATATATTTTCTTTATTCCATATCTGTGCTACTGCATATTTTTGAGGATCGCTAAAAGAGCCAAACTTATTTTTAAACCAAGTTCCCACTATTGGATTAATTAAATTAAATATTTCCTTGTCCGTGTTGGGTTTCTCAATAAATTCTATTTGTCCCATTTCCTAAATAGCAATTGATTTTTTACTGAAAAAACCATTGTTTAAAACTTCCTCTATTCTATCTTTTTTTCTTTTTATTAAGTGTATAAGAGTGTATTTTTAGTATTTTTTCTTTAGGGATCCCATTATAAATCGCCATCTTGAATAAGTGACAATAGCTGTTTATATAGCTCACGCAAGAGATTGTCCGATGGGCTAGTGAGTTGGATGTATATTTTGTAGTTATCATTTTGCCAAATAGTTAGTAGAAATACAATGGTTTAAAAAAGTATGCAAAAAGAAAATTTATTTTTTTCTTAACAGCTCTTCACATATCCTTCTTGTATTCTTAAAATTATCTCCTTCTAAAACATCTTCTAAATTTCCGTCATTATTTGCATCCACAGCGACTATCTCAAATCCAAGGTAACTTCTTATGTTATCCCATTTATAACCCATACCGATATATCCCACACTGATAGAGATAGTCACCCTTGAGGCCTTATCACCCCTCTCTACCTTTATCGCAATAGGTGAGCTTTGTATAACCCCAATTAATTCATTCATGGGATATTGTAATTGCCTATTATTACTATTAGTCTTTATAAGCTCTCTTTTTATTGCATCCTCTTTATCCTGTACCAAGTAGGTTTCTGTTAAAACTCCTGTAAATTCACTTCTGCCAGAATATATCCTAATAGGCCTTGCAGTGGTTGCACATCCATAAGCCAGATAAATCAATAATGCTAATCCGTAAGCTTTAAGATTCCTCATAGGATTGTTTTTTCATAAAAGTTTAAAAAATTAATTAAAATGGAGATTTTGGAAAATATAGAAATTTGTGGATTAACTCTTTTTATTAGAGATAAGAAGATATTAGTTATAGGGGACCTGCATTTGGGTTTTGAAGAATCCCTGAACAAGCAGGGGGTGATGATGCCCAGGTTCTTATTTGATGATGTTATGAGAATATTAAATAAAGTTATATTGAAAACTAAACCAAAAAAGATTGTTATTGTTGGGGATATAAAGCATGAATTTGGCTCTATCTCTGAGCAGGAATGGAGACATGTGTTGCAGTTGATTGATTTTTTAAGGGAAAAAGCTGAATTGGTTGTCATAAAGGGGAATCATGATGTTATACTAAAGCCAATAACAAATAAAAGAAATGTAAAAATAAAAGAATTTTATAAAGAAAGTAAAATATTATTTGCCCACGGTGATGCAATTATTGACGGTGATTATGGCACTATAATCATCGGGCATGAGCATACTGCTGTAAGTTTTAAAGAAAGGCCGACACAAAAATACAAGTGTTTTTTAAAAGGAAAATATAAGAAGTCTGATATTATAGTAATGCCCTCTTTAAACTTGATTACTTTAGGCTCTGACATAACAAAAGGGAATTTTATGAGTCCTTACCTTGAAAAAACAAAAGATATTGAAGTTTATATTGTTGAGGACAAAGTCTATAGGTTTGGAAGATTGGATGAAATAGATTAGCCCTTATCCCCACTCAAATACTCTCTCTTTTTCTTTTGGTATGCCATTTATAATCACTCTCATTTCTTCTGGCTTTTCATCTACATTAAATGATAATGCCCCGGAGACATGGTGTCCTTCCAATTCTGGCGCTTTTACTGGCTTTTCTCGTTTTCCATTGTATTCTAATAATGTTATGTCTTTTAGATTGAACTGGTTTAAATCAACAGAATGTGTATTCATTGCAAAGCTGATTTCCACATTATTCTTCTCTATCTTTGCAGGAGAAAGCTCAATCATTACATCTCCAGTATCTGTTGTCCCTGTTGTTATAGTCTCAAAACTTTTTTTTGGTCCTTGGAAATCTATAAAATTGAATCCAATATACACCAAAACCAAAGCCACAATTATGTAAGAAGAATATACTATATATCTTGAATTGTCCATTATTTTTTCCTCCTCCTTTCATTTATATAACTCAATACTGCAGTTCCCGCTATTATTCCTCCAATAACCCATAGTATTATACTAAATTCCTGGAAGGGTTTGAAGGGAACTCCCGCTACTATTATCCCAGTATTGAATATCATCATATTCTTTGAAATGCATCTTTTCTTTAGATATAGCCAAAATGTAATTCCCAATACTATTGCTGCTAAACTCCATAAGTAAGGTGCCCATTCTGTTAAAAACAATAATGGCATTCCCGTGACTGTTATTCCTATAACTGTCAAAAGTGCAACTAATCCCAAGCAGATGTTATGGCATATTTGCCACGATCCTAATATGCTGCTTATTCCTGAAATGCTTCCTAATTTGCTTATTAACTCTTTCATATCTTTACCACCTTTTGCAGCATTCTATTATTTTTTTAACAAACCTATTCAGTGAGCTATTCTTTCTATAAACATATATCACTGTAAAGAAACCCCATAATAATAAAATCAAGATTGCACTTTTTATTAAATCTTCATATACTATTACAGAGTATGCAGCTAATGTCAGTGTGAGCAGGAATGGAAGCCTGAATATCTTTAATTCCTCCTTAACCTTGCTTTCTGCTAAATAATACACCCCTAATACTGTCTCTCCCATCAACAAAGCTAAAATCACATTATTATCGAATATGTTTAAGAAGTATAAAATTAACAGCATTACCCATGTTAAACTTACAGCCAGGCAAATAACGCATATTTTCTTTTTTGTATTATCTTTAAATAGCTCCTTTATTATCAATAACAAAAAGAACATTCCAGTTATAATTAGTAATATATTGAATATCCCCATTTATACCACCTGCAGAATAACTCCTACAATTATTAATGACAGTAATGTTATTATCACTCCCTGAAAAGGTATTGTCTTCCTCCTTAACCTAGTAATATTCTTGCTGATTAAAGGAGTTGATGATACTATTGCCCCCCCAATTACGCTTCCCAGTAAAAACAAGTTTATCAGGTAAGTCCTGTTTAAAAATGAACCATATTCCCCCATCAAAGAAATGAATACTGGAAATACATCATGCTCATTTGTTAAGATTGGCAAAATAGGTATTACTGTAGTAATAAAAGAAACTAATACTATTACTAAAGTTTGATGTGGAATATATTTTTTCTTTATTAATTTCGAAATCCAGAACCCAATAGAGACTGCAAATGCCCCTATAAACAGCCCAATAACTATGATATCCACACCCAACCATGCTGCTCCCCCTGCTGCAACAATCGCGCCTGCTGTGCACAAAGGACAGTGAGCTTCTGCTTCTCCTATTAAAAAAATAAAAATAGAAGGAAGAAGAAAGAGAAGTTTATTCCTCATTTTTCCTCCTAAATCCTCATAAATTCATCATAGCTTCCGTCTTTATTTACCCCATAGATTACAAAAGGGCCTATCTTCCCACCAGGCATTCCTGGAGATCCTGAAGGCATTCCCGGCATAGCTATACCCGCAATATCTGGCTTTTCTCTCATTAGCTTGTCCATTGCCTCTACTGGGATATGGCCTTCAACAAAATAATCCCCCATAACAGTGGTATGGCAGCTTTGCAATCTTAATGGGATATTGTATTTCTTTTTAATTGAATTTACTTCAGGCATATCCACTACCTTGATCTTCCCCTCTACTTTTTTATCCAGGTAGTTTGTGTAAATCCCGCAGCATCCGCATGAGCCTTCTTTATACAAGGTTATTTCATCCATATTGGATATAGCCAACCCATCTTTTGAGGGCCTATTCCCTATGAAGAATAAGCCTGTTCCCACTAATGCCAAGACTATTGCTATCACTGCTGTTTTGTTCATCTCAGCATCCCCCCACCATTGTAGGTGATGAAGTTTGTGGAGAGGATGCATAATCATTGTTGTCATTTCCAGATTCTTCAAAGCTTGCCCCTCCATCTATTAATCCTTGCTTTACCTCATTTATCTGCACTGCTTGTACCCCAATTAAAACAACCAGAGCAACCACCAATACCAATAATATTACCTGTTTATCCATTTTAACAACCTCCTACCATTCCTCCTCCTGAATTTCCTTGCTCTATCCCTCTATACTTGTTGCTGGCTAAGTTAATGTAATTAAATTCAATCCCATTTTCCTTTAATGCTTCTGCCTTTTGCTGCATTTGTCCAGGGAAGAATAGAGTTTTCCATTTCCCAAGCTCCTCAAGTATCTCATCATCTGTGAATTCATTTCCATGTTCAGTTATGAGATATTTAGCTAATCCCCTCATTGCAAATGAATGAGCGCATCCGCATGCTGGTTCTCCTGCTTTTGTCCTATACTGAGATGCCTCTTCTTCTGTTATCTGCCCTTCCTTTATTGCTGCATCTATCTTGGCATTCATGTTATCAACATCTTCCTGCCTTACAATTATAGACTGTGCGCCACAGCAGTATTCACAGCTTATCTGGGAGACTATTGAAACATACCTTTCTAATTCCTCTTCAGTTAATTTTATTTTATTGTCCAGATCTCCTAATTTGTTAATAGTTGCATCTGCCAATCTCTGGTTAGTCGCGCTAACATCATCATAGCTAACTGACAGTTCTTTTCCATATACCCTTGGTGTTCCCTCTGGCACCACTTCTGCTTTTACTATACTTAGTCCTGTTGGTGTTTCTGTTATATCCTTATCCATCTTCATTGAAAACAGCTGAATCTGGTTAAAAACAGCTAAAATTAGTCCTATAACTAAAAAGACAACAACAGCCTTTTCTTTTGCTTCCTTTTGCTCCATCCCCATTTTTACCTCCATTAATCCCGATAGGAGAAATGAGACATTAGATATATCTTACCTGTGAAACTGAAGCGCAGAAATAGGTTAAAATGCCAGAATAATTGTTCCAAATTGTTCAGAATGCGTTTTTTAGGTGGACTTTATTCTTTTTTCCCTCTGGGACTTTTCTTATAAGCCCTTTTTTCTCTAGGTCTGTCAATAGCACGCTTAATTTTGTCTTGCTAAGGTCCGTCCTTATTCTTAATGTAGATTGCTCTATCCCGTTTTGCTCTTTTAATGACCTCATTATCTTCTTTTCATCCTCATTTAAAGCTTTTAGCAAAAATTCAAAATTTTCATCTTTGTCCTGCTTCTTTTTTGTCTCTTGCAACGCATTTACTATGGACAGCTGGGTTTTTTCTATAGCTTTTTGTGTCTTGTCAAAGAATATTAAATAGGTCCCCAAAGCCAATGTAAGGATTGCAATGCTTATTCCAATATATATTGGAAGATCGCTCTGCTCATGAGCGCATTGGCCCTCGGTGATGCATGAGCCTCCTGATTGTATCATCAAAGTATCTATCAGATTATTCACCTGCAGCTTGAATATTATGATGGGGATTATAAATATCAGAGAGATTGCTATAAGTATTATCCCAAGTTTCTTGTTATCCATAATTTTTCAAATATAGGTGCCTTTAAGAGCTTTTTTATAATAAAATCTCCTCAAAACCTTTATATATATTTATAATCTCTGCCATTAAATGGCATTTAATTCATTTATCAAAGAGCTTAACGGCAATAGGGTTGAAGGGGAGATTATTAGGACTGTATTTTACTCTTTACTTGTTTCATTTGGATTTTTAGCTGTTTTATATTTTCTTAAGTTTAAGGATATAGAGAATTTTATCCCCAAACACGGCATTTTCCTGTTCTTTTCTGCTTTAAGCTATGCTATTATTATTCCAACTACAAGGCAGGTTAAGGCCTATGGAGAAATGCCATGCATGTCTGGTATGATGGTTGGAATGACCACTGGCATGATTGCAGGATTCTTGCCTGGATTTTATGTTGCTTCTACTAATGGAATGTTTGTAGGCAGTGTTTTTGGAATGATATTAGGCATTATCTTTGGGATATGGAATGGCAAATGCTGTGGCATTATGGGAATATTAGAAGGAGCAATGGCTGGTTTTATGGGAGGGCTTATGGGAGCCATGACCTCAGTTATGCTCCTTAATGACAACCTAATCCCTGCAAGCTTTATAGTCTTCATATTTTCCGCATTTATCTCTTTTGGGCTTAATTACTTAGTTTACCAAGAGATGAAAGAAAGCGAAAGACAAATAAGAGAGGACTACTTTATTACTTTAGGTGTGACTTTTGTTTTAATTGCTGTAACCACATATATAATTGTATATGGTCCAAGGAGCTTGTTGTTCCAATAAATGAAAAATTCAATAATTTTAAGCTTGACAATTTTACTTGTCTTGGTTGTAGGTAGTTTTGTGTTTTCCTCTTATAGAGATTTAGATATTAAAACTATAGATACTATAACAGATGTAAATGCTGCTGCAAATGCTGAAGATGTGCAAAAAATAACTCTTGGAATGAAGAATTATAATTATTATCCTAA
>CAZDKM010000026.1:0-1988 GCA_964505985.1 Candidatus Woesearchaeota archaeon | reverse complement strand
GGAGCTGACTTTAGATGATAGTATTTATGGGTGTCTTAGGTCATTTACTGTAAAGGATTTAGGAGTATCAAAATATTCTAGAAGTTCTGGGGATGTAATAACCTTCACTCCCACAAAAAAAGGTACATTCAGGTTTTCATGCTCTATGGGTATGGGTTATGGGACAATCATTGTGGAATGAAAGCACTGAAAATATTTTTTAACAAGCCGAATTTAATTGTTGGTTTAGCTGTATTCTTTTTTTATTTATTCTTTCTAGTTGCCATAAGCGAATTTTATAAGAATATTCCATTGTTCTTGATATATGCAGATACTATAAATTGGGTAGAGCTGGGTATTTCATTTTTTCTTTCCTTAGTTATAGGCATCTTAATCGCAATTAATGCTGCTCTTTTATATTCCATATATAAAAGAAGGATGAAATGCGCTGAAGGTGGTTTATTTGCAGGGGTTGGCGCTGTTGGGGGAGCTGCTGCAGGCATATGCCCTATATGTGTAACTGGATTGCTTCCGATAGGTCTGGGAATTTTCGGAATCACATTTTCTTTTGCTTCATTGCCATTTAAAGGCCTTGAACTCCAAATTTTTTCAATTTTACTTTTGGTAATTAGTTTGTTCATCTTAAACAGAAAGATTTAAATAATATATATGTATTCAATTTTCATATGATAAATAGAAACATATTAGAAAGATGCCACCAGGAAGGCTTTGACGAGAAAGAGCTGTATGAAGCCTATAAACTCTTTTTCGGCACATTGGTTTCTGAATCCAGGCTTAAAATCATTAACTTATTAAGAAAGAGCAGAAAGAATGTTTCAGAGATTGTTGAAGAATTAAGTATGAACCAGACAATTGTTTCCCATGATTTAGCAAGGTTAAAGAAATGCGGCTTTGTTGATGTGGAAGTGGATGGAAAATATAGATACTATCATCTAAATGAGAATACAATCAAGCCTCTGATGAAGATAATAGAGCACCATATGTCTAAATATTGCATTCATATTCTTAGGGCTATGAAGGGGGGAAAATAGAATGAAAAATATATTTGGTATATTAATTGCTGCATTGCTTCTATTGAGCATTAGTCCTGTTTTAGCTAATGAAGAAGAAACATTTGCAGCCGCAGAAGAAATAATTAAACAAAAGGCATCATGCAATACCCTGACTGAAGACCAGCTGGAAATTCTTGGGGATTACTATATGGAGCAGATGCATCCCGGTGAGTTGCATGAAATCATGGATGAAAGGATGGGAGGAGAAGGCTCAGGGAGTTTAAGGCAAGTGCATATTAATCTTGCAAGGTCATTTTATTGCGGAGAGCAGGGAATGATGTCGGCAGGGATGATGAGCATGATGATGGGAAGAAATGGCTTTGGCATGATGAATGGAATAAAATCTATAGGAGGAATGAATATGATGCAGGGCTTTTATGGTGGATATGGAATGTATGGCGCGAATTTCTTTGGATGGGTATTCATGCTGTTAGTTATAGTAGCTTTAGTACTTCTTATAGTATGGCTGTATAAGCAGATCCAGAAGAAATAGGAGGTAAAAATGGAAAAGTTAAATCCAAGAAGAGTATCATTGAGCTTGGCAGCAGTTTCAGGGATAGTCTCTGCAGTATGCGCTTTGTTGATAGCAGTTGCACCGCAGTTTGCAGTAAGTCTGTTTGGAGCAATCTTTCATGGCGTAGACCTAACTAAAATCCAGAAGACAATGACCTTGGGCAGTGCTATCATTGGCACCTTAGAGGTTATTGTTCTTGCCTTAATAGTTGGCTGGCTGTTCGCAAAAGTATACAATTCACTTAAATAAATCGAGGTAAATTAAAATGAAGAAGTTAAAATTAATAATAGAAGGAATGCATTGCGCTTCATGCGCTTCTAATATAGAAAAGAGTTTAAAAAAAATAAAAGGGATTAAAGAAGTTTCAGTAAGTTTAATGCTGAAAAAAGGAACAGTTGAAGCAGAAGATTCTGTTTCAGAAG
>CAZDKM010000025.1:11378-11607 GCA_964505985.1 Candidatus Woesearchaeota archaeon | reverse complement strand
CCTCTTTCCAAAATAACTGCCCCTTTCTTCTTCATCTATAAGATCACCCATCCAGCTGCTCCATGCAGAGCTGGATATCATGCCAAAGATGAAATACAGGCAGACAAACAGGATTAAATGATATATCTTGAATGTTCCTAAAAAGAAGACTAAGATAATTGGAATATAAGTCAAGGCCTGCAAAAGAACGCTTATGCAAATAAATTTTTTTCTAGAATTAAATGTTTTG
>CAZDKM010000025.1:7685-11368 GCA_964505985.1 Candidatus Woesearchaeota archaeon | reverse complement strand
AACAGAGCCTATTGCTTGAGGCAGAGAGCCTAATAGGCCTAGCTGCAAATTTGTTGCTTTCAGGAAAACAGCAAAGGCTGAGAAAAATGACTCTCCGAAACCAACCATTACGGAATAAAAGCTGGCATCTAGTATTGAATATCTTAAACTTTTTTTTATCTTAGTTTCAATATTTTCTTTTTCTAATTTTTTGTCCATACATCAAGGCTGGGTTTATTCTTGGCAGATATATAAAAGCCTTTTGTCAATTTTCTTAGTGGTAAAGGGAAATTAAAAAAACTTATAAACAACTGAATATAAGCATTTTAGATAATGGAATTAGTGCTTAATAAAAAGCCTCAGAATGTTACAATAGTAGAGGGTTTTCCGGGATTTGGCTTTGTTGGGACTATAGCAGTGGAATTCCTGATTGAACATACTGGTGCTGAGATGATAGGGAAGATAAAAAGCAAGGAGATTATGCCTGTTGTGGCAGTTCATAACTCAGAATTAGTCGAGCCTTTAAGCATTTATTATTCTAAAAAAAAGAATTTGGTATTTGTCCATGCTATATCCAATATCCAAGGACTGGAATGGCAGATAGCTGATATGGTTTCAGAATTATGCAAGAAATTAAAGGCTAAAAGGGTGATTAGCTTGGAGGGAATAGCTTCTACTGCTCCTGGAGAGCCAAGGGCGTTTTATTATACAAATAATAAGACAAAAGATAAGATTGAAGCAGAGAATTTAAAAGAGGGGGTTGTTATGGGGGTTACTGGGGCGTTATTATTAAGATCTAACTGCCCAATCTCATGCATATTTGCAGAGACTCATTCTTCCTTGCCAGATTCAAGAGCAGCTGCAAAAATAATTGAAGTGGTTGATTCACTTTTAGGGTTGGATGTTGATTATAAACCTCTGCTGAAAAAGGCTGAGGAATTTGAATCTAAATTAAAGGAATTAATGGATAAAAGTAGGGATTCTGTAAATCAAAAAACTAAGAAAGAATTGGACTATTTCGGATAAAAAGGAGGTGTAAGTATGCATACTTGTTGGACTAAAGGAGCATTGGCATTACTAGCCATTATCTTTGCCTGGACAACTTTCTCTTTTGCGCCTATACTTGTGACATTAGCTATAATACTAATGTTTGTAAGCAAGGACCAATGCCAGGACTGCAGCATGAAGAAAGCTAAGTCTAATGCACCAAGGAAAGTGGTTAAAGCTGCAAGGAAGAAATCTAGAAGGAGAAGGTAACTTCTTCTCTTTTTTACCACTTTTTGATTACTAAAACAGAAAGTTTAATAAATGCTATTTTCTGAGTTTTTCTATGCCAAAGTATAGATTTAAATGGGAAAATGAGGGGCTTGAGGCCCAATATAAACCAGATGGAAGGTTTGAGGAATTTCTATATTTTGGCGGTTCTGGTGAACAAATGGTGATAAAAAATGCAAGAGGACGCACTGTTTTGGTTGATTTAACCTCCCTTCATTTGCTTAATAAAGTCCATATTGGTGATTTGGTTGTTAGGAATCCTCATGTTGAGGCATATTTGAAAGATGGAGTAGCTCCAAGAGTTGATTTACATGAACTTGATTTATATTATGCAAGACAGAGATTAGAGGAATTGAGAAGATGGAGAGATAACCCTGGATATAGAGAATTTTTGAGAGATTATCATTACAAAAAAGTTGATGCTTACTTTGTAAGGCCTAGATTAAGACAATTAGCTGTTTCTGAGGATGAATTAGAAAAAAGGATTGAGGAGCATGAGAGTTTGGTTAGTGCACTAGAAATAACAGATGATTCTGATTTTGTTTTCCCTTTAACTAGTTCTATTGAAGCTGATGTGCAGACATTAGATTGTGTGGCTAAGGCGGAGATAGAAGAATTTCTAAGAACTACTGTGATTACAAAAAGAAGAGAGAAAGTTATAAGGTCTTTAGTTGTTGTTGATGTTGCTAGGGATATATACGGCAAATTAGAGAAAGTTTTGGGATTCGTGAATGGAAGAGCAAACTATCAGGAAGCAGGAAGATACTGGGAGAGGGTTGCTGAATGGTGCCCTAAGGGGAGTTATGTATTTATAGGATGTATTCCTGGAGCAAGAGAGCACATAGCAAGGCATATTGAGGGTAGTGGCATGATTGGTTCTCTATTTTTTGGAGATTTTATTCCTAGGGTTTTTCCAAGAATGGATGAGTTTTTGTATTATGCAATAGTGGAAAGCAAGGGTGTGGAATTTCATGGTGCTCCTGTTGGAGTTGAAAGAGAATTTCCAGAACCAGTTGGTTTTAATTCAGTAATAGCTTTAGAAGACCTTCCTCCACAAGCCAGAGTTAGGAGGGGAAGGAGAGAGCAATTTGAAGTTAATATTGTATCTGGAATTGAAAGAAAAAGAACTAATAAGATAGTTATAGTACTGGCACCGTGGGAAGGGAATGAATATGGTGTACATACAATATATCCTGGAGAGAGATTGGCTCCTATGCTTACTGATGAAGAGTATTGGAGCAGGCATGCATTCATAGAGCCTTCATAATTTAATGAATTTATGCTGCTGAACTAATTCTTTTAGATCTTTATTTAATAATCTGCAGATTATTTTTAAGAATTCTTCTGACATTTCTTCTATCTTTTTAAATGCCTTTTCATTTATAGTTTCTATACCATGGGCAATAATTGAATTGTCCCTTAATCTTATTGGCCCCAAAAATTTTTTTAGGTCTTCTATGGTTTTATTTTTCCATATCTCATCTTCTAATAAAAATAATAAAATATGGCCATCTTTTATTCCAATTTCAAAGGGCAATTCTCTTTCTTGGTTATAGAGTTGTTTTGTTACCTTTTTGTATTTATCCTTTAATTCCGGATAATTTTCATAATTAGAATTGGAGGTTATTATATCATATTTTGCTAATCTGTACTGAGAAACTAATTCTAACATCCTATATAATCTGACAATTGAATCATCTAACCTATACAACTCCCTCCTCCTCAAGGCATTTGTGTAAAGGTCTACTAACAAATGCAAAATTAGCTCATCATCCTTTAATAGCTCATTAATTTTTTGCACTGTGTTTATCTTACTTAAGATGATCAGAGTTTCTTCATTTCCTTCTAATGTTTCTTTTTCTATGTTTAAGTCAAACTGCTCTATTCTTCTCAATGTTTCCTGCATTTTCTTTAACGCTGCGCTATAGTTATAGGCATTCCAAAGGTCATAAGATGCGGAGATTAAGGTTAATACTTCATATTCTCTTGGGTCTTTAACTTTTTTACACAATTCTTGGAATAATAGTCTTGAAGAATTAAAGCTGTATTGATTGAACATAATTCTTGCATAATTTTTTTCTAGATCTCCGAAAATAAGGAATGGGTTTTTGACTAACACTAGATCTTCTGTGCCTGGAATCCCTCTTTTTATATCATCTTCCCAGTCTTGATCTATGTAGATGATGTCAAAACCAAAGAAAGAGGCCATTATTGCAGCTCCTGCGGAGATAATTCTTTTTCCCGCTGTTAAATCAACTGCAATTTTTCCTTTGAATAGATGTATTCTTTCCTTTATTTTTCCGTATACCTCTGCAACATCCATTCCTTTGTATTTTACTGTATTTACAATATACTGCTCCCTCTTTAGATTAGTTTTTTTTATTATTGCATCTAAGAAATCATCCCTGAATACTTCTGTGCATAGAAAA
>CAZDKM010000025.1:0-7675 GCA_964505985.1 Candidatus Woesearchaeota archaeon | reverse complement strand
TGCCAAAATAAAATTTAATAAAATATCAATATAGAAAATAAATATACTAATAATTAATTGAATAATATTACAAATTATAATTAGGTTGAAAACTTCAATAATGAACATAAAACATAATATGATTCTTGCAAGCCTGCTGGAATAATCAACCAGTCATATCTTGGGAGTTTTTTGCTTTCTATTTTTTTATTAACTAGATCTATGAATCTTTTTTCCACTAAATGATGCATGTTTTTCCAGTAGAACTCTCTTGCTTCTTTTATTTTTGCATGTCTGAATAATTTATGCAGTTCTTCCACTAAGGGTTGGATATTATCTCCCATTCTATCCTTATATTCTTAATTTATATTAATGTTACATTACTACTAACTCATAAGAACAAGGTTTATAAAAGTATAGTTTAGAGGAAGTATATGATAATTATCGTAGAATTATAGAATGTCTTGAAAATATGAGAAAAAGAAGAATAACTATAGACAATGTCCTTGACTACCACGTGAGAGACTTTAGAGAAGTGCTAGGAAATAGAGATTATTCCAGCTATATGACATCTCCACCGACAGAATGGGAAGGGGGAGTGGAAAGTGAAATAGTTACGCATATCTTCTTCTCAGATGTTGAGCTAATATACAAAGAAGCTAGAAGGTTTATAGGGGGTGCAAGAAATGCTTACTCGAGATATAACTCTGCATTAAGAAGACATGGACTAAAGAGGAGAGGGACTAGTGGGTCTGAAGTTAGAGATACGGACAGAAAGAAATTTGAAACCTATGTTGAGCCTCATAAGACAAGAACGATAATGAATTGCCGACATGCTATAAGTGAATTATGTACTTTATGGGATAATCTTGGTGAGATTTTGTGGAATTATTATGGATTAGATGCGGAAGTTAGTTTTAGAGATGCTAGGTTCCCCGGTCTACTTGATCATCTAAAGGATAGAAGGGAGTTATTTGGTTTTTTTAGTAGAGTTGGAGTTATGAGAAACCGTCACGGAAAAATTTGCTTGCAAGAAGATGGGACCCTGCATAATCTATTGGTATGGAGGAACACTGCTAGGCATGGATTTACTGGAGTCTCTCGGGCTTATGGTTTAGACTTTAGCACACTTTGGGAAAGATATATTGAATTTGATGATGAGGGGGGTAGAAAAAGAATCAAAATTATGACGCCTGATGAATGGGTAGACCTAACTGCAAGATCCTATCATCACTTTGTTATTTGTTATAACTCTTTACTAGGTGCAATTAAAACAGAGTGGCAGTATCTTCTATAATCAATAATCTTTCAAACTTCCAATTTGTATACCTAATTGCTCTTTAACAGAAACGGCTGTTTTTTTTCCTATTAATTTAGATAAAACATCATAGTTTATTATTTTTAAATGCTGCAAGGTTCTTATATTATTATTGAATAATTTCCTTGCCCTTACTCTTCCAATTCCTTTTAATTTTATTAATGGCAATAATTCCTGCTTTATTCCATGCTTCATCCTTACCCTTAATGTTTTAACATCTCTTGCAGTTTCTATGTACTCTAGTAATTTAGATAATTCCTGCAAACTATATAATAACCAGTCTGCTATGTCTATTTTATATTTTAGCTCTCCGGGAGGAACTTTATATTTCTTCATAATCATATCCTCTGTTTCTTCATTCAGCCAGGAATTAAACATTAAAGAAGTTTTAATTGTATCAAGAAAATCATCTGAAAATTCATCTTTATGCAATAAATTCTCTTTATGCTGCAATAATTCAGACTCTATGTTTTCATATTCGCTTGATCTTACCCTTAATAACGGCCTTATTTCCAAGGTATTGCAGATTAAATGAACTAAAGCAAAATCATCATATGGTTGTTTTTGAGCCTTGTTTATGTTTTCTATTAAGAAATTTGCTGTTAATGGATCTATATACAACTGAGAGACTCTTTTTCCTAATTTAGTCGGCTTTATCTCCTTCTCAATTATTATAAATTCAAAACCTTGCAATAACTCAAGCATTGATTCTATTATGTAATGCAGTTTTTCTTTATCTTCAAACTGGTGGGCCCAGAAGGTTTCATCAAAGAAATTGAAGATTTTTTCTTTAGATGTTAAATAGTTAATTGAAATCAAACTTAATAAATAAGTTCTTAAGACCGGCTCAACTGCCAATTTTGAGTAGATATTTTCCGGCGTTCCTTTTAAATATTTATTAAATAATTCTTCTTTCTCTTCTTCATTCTTTGTGATTATTATTGCTTCTCCATAGGTATCATAGGAAGGTCTGCCAGCTCTTCCAGACATTTGCTGTATTTCCAAAACCGAGAGGTATTGCATTCCTAATGTGCCAAATCTTTTTACGTCCCTTATTATAGATCTAAAAGCGGGAAGATCTAAGCCAAAAGAGTTATGAACAATAAACCCATTGGCTACAAACATATGGTCATTTTTAGGTAAATAAGGTAGAACAACATCATATACATGTTTGTGTTTACTTTTATCAATTTTTTTAACTTCTTTTATTTTATCCCAGTATATGTCTCCATCAAATCTGAATCTTTCCATCCTCCTTTAATCACTTGCTTTAATTTGTTGTTACATATTGGGCAATTATCACAAGTAAAGAATACACTAACTCCTTTTTCTTTCTTAATTATATTATCATAAACCCAGTTTCCTATTCCATTAAGGTCCCAGAGCCATTCCCTGCTTCCGAATCTTCTTTTTTTAATAAGTTGATAGTGGTGGTTTAGTCTGATGTCTTTCTTTCTTGGTAGATGGTCTAATAACTTAGTAATTTCTCTTGAACCTAATTCTCCCCTTTCTCCCAGGATTTTGATTACTTTTAATTTAATTTCCCCCCAATCTTTCTGTTCTTTTGTTCTACCATTAAAGACACTGCCATATAATTTATAGTTACAACTTTTACATTGAACGTAATTTATATTAGAATTTATTCTCTTGATTAAATTCTCAAGGCTTTCTTGTTTTCTTTTTATGGAAAAGCCAATTTGTCTGTGGAATTTTAATATGTCTCTTTTGTGGAAAATATTTAGCTCGGTATGTGGAAGTGTTTTATATGACTTTTCATAGATTTTCATTTCTCCTGCTTTTTTAATTCTTGTCTTTGATACGATTCCAAATCTCAGAAGAAGCTTTCTTATTTGTTCGATTAATATTTTAGAGGTATTACTAAATCCTATGTTTCCACTTTTTTCCACATAACCATCTGTGTCATATAGCCCCCTTAATAACGAACTTGTTAATTTTAAGTCTCCATGCATCAGTTTTTGGCTTATGTATTTTTTATCTCTTTTCTCGATTCCACTTCTACAAAGAAACTCTCTGAACCATTTATTTTTTCCTAAAATCAAACTCGGTGTTCCACTCTTTATAACTGTTCTTCTAGAACCTATATCTAGATTCTTACATATTTTCTCTGCTGCCAGAAATACTTCATTATCTATGCCTACGATAGAAGGACTTCCTTTGTAAATTATTGTATTACTTATTGTTTCTGCTCCAGAATATCCATCTCCAAGCATTGCTCCAATGAAATAATACAGTTCAGAATCAAATTCTTTGTTTTTTATTGGGAGATTATTTTCAAGAACAAAATCTTCAAGCTTTGGAATGGTTATATTTTTAATATTTAATTTACCTACTGTTGCTATTTTATCTCCTTTTTTTATGTGCTGGACTTCTATGACTCTTTTTTCTTTATTTCTTTTTATTAGTACCTTATGGTTTGGTGTAAGTTTTATTGAGTAGCCGCAGACTGAGTTTATTTGAAGTAAATCTCTTTTATTCTCCATCTTTTGGACTTTTTGCGATTTCATGCTTATAATCCTATTACTGGAAAGAGCAAAAATTTGATGAGAATCTTTCATTCCATTTACTTTAACTTCAGACGGGTTAGACCATATATTTGTGTCTTTAGCCAAACATAAGGTTGGAGTGCAGCATATTGTTTTTATTTTTCCTTTCTTGAAATTTTCCTCTATCAGCTCTTTTTGTTTTTGAGTTAATCCTGCATGATGGAATGCTACGCCTTTTTTTACTATATCTGATATTTTTTTGCATTGCTCTGTCGGCATCGATAAGGAATTTAGAATTTTATCTGAAATTTCATTTAATTCTTCATTATGTTTTAATCTATGACTTAATTTTTCAGCCACTGATTCTGCAGACCTTCTTGTATTTACAAACAGCAAAGATTGTTTATTTTCATTTATTGTTGATAGAGCTAGGTTTAATGTTGGGTCTGGCGAGGTTTCTTCTAGTTTTATGTTTTCTTTTTCATTAAAAAAATCTATTAAATTATCATTGTAAATTCCATTATATAACTTAACAGGCCTCCAGTCATCTTTTACCAATTCTCCATTCAGCCATGCTGTCAACTCTTCAGGATTCCCAATTGTTGCGCTTAGACCGAGAATCTGCATCTTCGGATTTATCTTTTTTAACAATGTTATAACTATCTCTAGAGTAGGGCCACGAGAGACATCATTAAGCAAATGAATTTCATCTATTATCAATAAAGAGATATCCTGAATCCACTGAGCTTCTTGCCTGATTAAAGAATCTAATCTTTCATTTGAGCAGACTATTAAATTTGAGTTGTCTAAGTAAGGCTCTTTGGTGTCTGGGTCTCCTATTGATAAAGAGGTGATTATTTCCGGATATTTATTCTTAAAGTCTTTGTATTTCTCTGTTGCTAAGGCCTTTAATGGCGCTGTATATACTATCTTTCCTTTTCTTCTTAGGAAATGATTAAGGAAAGCTATTTCTGCTGCAAGAGTTTTTCCTGATGAAGTTGGGGTGCATATTATTAAGTTTTTATTATTTAACAATCCTGCATCTAATGCCTTGAATTGAGAAGGCCTTAATTCTTTAATTCCCTGTTTTTCTATTAATTCCCTTATTTCTTTTGGGATTCTATGCATGTTTAGTATAAGGCAAATATTCTTATAAAGGCTTGTTTAACTGAATTTTATGAAAATATGCCCTGTTTGCAAGTCAAAAGAAATAACTGATTATATGGGGGCTCAGTTTGGAAAATATATCTGCAAGAGATGCGGATATATTGGAAGTTTAGTTATTGAAAAAGGTAAATCTTAAAAACAGCTATTTTAACATATAATCAAAAGAGGTTTAGCCTCTAAGTTTATTCTTAGAGTTTTATATAATGACAATTGCAGATGGTTTAGAAAGATTGTTAGGAAAAGAAAGGTTTGATAGGATTAAAAGTAGGAAGGTCTCTAGTGATGTTAGAAGACTTAGAAGGTTAATTGGAGAGAGAAGATATCAAAGAATTAGGGATTCTTTATATCATTTTTTTGTTGAAGATGACCATGAAAGAGGAAGAGTTAATCATATAGGAGAGAGATTACATAGAGTTTTAAAAGGGCTTGAAGATGAGTCTTATTATAGTTTTGTAGTTGATGGAATTTCACTTAATGTAGCATCATTACCATTTATTCTCAATGATAGATTCATGGCAGGAAAGAACTGGCCTGGTGCTGTCGGAACAAGAGCTAGTGCATTCATACCTAATTTTTTAACAGGTAGAGTTTACGGTGAATGGCAAGATGCTGTTATTACTTATCTTAACAATAAGTGGAATATTCCAAGTGAAACAAATAGGGTTAAGAGATATTTGAAAAGATGGTGTGCAGAATCTACGGCATTTGCGACTGGGCAATCTTGGCTTTATGCAATATACCTAAAAGGGGGAGATGTTTTGGCTGGTGAACAAACGGATTATAGTGATCTAGGTTTAGGTGTTTTAACATTAACCTTGGCATCACCAGTTATAGGGCCTTATTCTGATAAGCTTTATCCTTACTTAAGAAAACAATTCGGATTACCTCCAACACCAGAATATAGAGAAAGAAGTGAGCGATTATAGGATGCAGAATCAAGTTAACTGTATTTTCATGGCTTTGAAATCTGGTTTACAAGATAGGTTTATAAGCAAGTTGAATATTATAGGATTATGAAAAGAGGTACAGCCTTACTTCTATTGGCTGATGGATGGTTTAACCTTGCTTTAGGTATGTTGGGTCCCATATATGCGTTGTTTGTGCAAAGTATAGGGGGGGATTTATTGGATGCAAGCCTGGCCTACTTCATCTTTATGTTCACTTCTGGAATCGTTATCTACATTGTGGGGTTATGGGAAGACAAATATGACCATAAAGAAAAATTTATTGTTGCAGGATATCTTTTAAGCACTTTAGGTGTTGCAATGTATTTGTTTGTGGATAGTACAAAACTTCTTTTCTTGACCCAGTTAGTCCTTGGATTATCACAGGCATTAACCTATCCAGCTTACAGTGCACTCTACACCCATTACTTGGATAGAAATAAGGAAGCCTCTGAATGGGGTATGTGGAATTCAATGTGGTATATTGTTACGGGTATATCTGCAATTATTGGTGGTTTAATAGCAAAATCTTTTGGATTCCAAAAATTATTCATAGTTATGCTGATACTATCCTTAATTTCATCTTTATTGTCATTAAGTTTGCTAAAAGGCAAAAAACTTATGAAAAGGCTGTAGTAACTTTTTTAATAATATCTTTCTTATTAACCTTATGGGTGTCATAGTAAATTCAAGAGAGGAATTAAAGCAAATAGTGGATTCTCTAAAATCTCGGGGAAAAATTATAGTAACTACAAACGGGGTTTTTGATATTTTACATCTAGGTCATTTAAGAATTTTAAAAAAAGCGAGGGGGTTTGGTGATGCTCTTATAATTTTGCTAAATTCTGATTCCTCAGTTAAAAGATATAAAGGAGACAAAAGACCAATACATTCAGAGCAGGAAAGAGCAGAAACTTTGTCCCATTTAACATCTGTAGATTATGTAACGGTTTTTTCAGAAGACAAGCCATTAGGCTTGTTAAATTTTTTACAGCCACAAATTCATGTAAAAGGAGGCTCATTCATCCCAGAAAGGGTAAAAGAAGAAAAAGAGCTTCTAGAATCTTGGGGAGGCCAATTTAAAACTCTTGAATTAGAAGAAGGTTATTCCACTACAAACATAATCCAAAAAGTATTGGATATTTATTCTTACAATGCAGATAAAGAATGCCCTAAACATATTTTCAACAGGTCAAGATTGAAAATTAAGCCTTTATCTGAAAGAATTTCAAAATCAGACGCATCAATATTTGTAAATCCCGAATCTTTACCTCTTGAAATATCAAATGAAGACAAAGAAAAATTAGCACAATTAGCCGATCAAATGAAACAAGCAAAAGAAAACAATAAACCGATTATTTTCGCTTTTGGAGCTCACATGGTAAAAAATGGCTTATCTCTAATTTTAATAGATTTAATGAAAAAAGGATATGTTTCTCATATACTAACAAACGGTGCAGCAACAATTCATGATTGGGAATTAGCTCATCACGGAAAAACAGAAGAGGATGTTAAACATTATGTAAGTCAAGGTCAATTTGGGATATGGCATGAAACAGGCCATTACATGAATGAAGCTATAAAAAAGGGAGTTAAAGAAGGTTTAGGATATGGAGAATCAATTGGAAAGTTTATACATAAAGAGCATATACCCCATCCGAACAAGGAGCATAGCATACAAGCAACAGCATTTTCTTTAAACATTCCATTTAGTGTTTGTCCTGGAATTGGTTATGATATTATCTATACTCATCCTTCCTGTG
>CAZDKM010000024.1:0-11677 GCA_964505985.1 Candidatus Woesearchaeota archaeon | reverse complement strand
TACATTTTTTATCTTTATTATAGAAACTATCGGGCCAAATATTTCTTCCTGAGCAATTCTCATATTTGGAGCAACATTTGTGAATATTGTGGGATAGTAAAAAAACCCTTTTGATTTTAATTGTTTACCTCCACAAAGAAGCTTTGCACCTTCTTTTATCCCGAGATTAACATAGTAATCGGATTTCTCAACTGCTTTTTTGTTTAAAACTGGTCCAATGTCTGTTTTGCTTGCTAATCCTGAGCCGAGTTTTAATCTCTTTGTTTTCTTAACCAGCATCTTTTCAAATTTTTTTGCAACTTTCTCATGAACTATGACACGAGAAGCTGCTGTGCATCTCTGCCCTGTTGTTCCAAAAGCACCCCATAACACACCATCTACAGCTAGATCTAAATTAGCATCCTCCATTATGATAATTGCATTTTTTCCACCTAGCTCAAGACCTATTTTTTTTAGTTTTGCATTTTTTCTTATGAGCTTTCCAGTTTCTACTGATCCTGTAAAAGAGATTCCTCTAATTTTTGGATGTTTTATAATTGGGGTTCCTACTTTGTCCCCTGAGCCGGTTATTAAGTTTACAACACCCTTTGGCACTCCTGCTTCATTTAATATTTTAACCAACTCAATTGCACATAATGGAGTATCGGAAGAGGGCTTAAATATAACTGTGTTGCCACAAATTAGCGCAGGGGCTAACTTCCAGCTGGGGATTGCTATTGGGAAATTCCATGGAGTTATTAATCCTACAACCCCTAGTGGCATTCTGATAGTAGCATTAAACTTATTTTTTAATTCAGAAGGGGTGGTATGGCCAAACAACCTTCTTCCTTCTCCTGCCATATATTCAAAGATGTCTATTGCCTCCTGCACATCACCTTCAGCTTCTTTATAGACTTTGCCCATTTCCTTGGTCTCAAGCTTTGCCAATTTATTTTTATTTTTCTTAAGCAATCCTGCTATACTAAATAAAATTTCAGCTCTTTTTGGAGCAGGGATGTCAGACCATAGTAGAAATGCTTTTTCTGCAGCTTTTACTGCTAAATTTACATCTTTCTCTTCAGAATCTGGGAATCTACCTAATGGCTTTCCTGTAGCGGGATTTAAGGAATAAAATGCTTTTTTTGAAGAGGAATTTATCCATCTACCATTTATAAAATTTTTATAGGTCTTCAAATTATCACCTCTCAACATTATTTATATAGTGGATTATATAAACATTTCCTTGATGTTTAAACAAAAATATTTATATATGCAGATATACAGGTTATTTTGATGAAAAAATTTAATATCTTGTTTCTGAAATCGGCTATTAAAAAATGTACATAAAAAAGGGGAATATTGAAAAAAGAGGATGATAAAGAGAGTTTTACTTATACTTGGGATTTTGGCACTTTCAATAATTTCAGTGGAATTTGTAATTGCTATTTCTGGGACTGGGACGAATCTGGATGTGAGGATAGATGAGGGTGCTGTGAGTCTTGCTGGAGATAATACCAGCTCTCTTAGTGATTTTAGAGCAGAAGGAAGTGATCTGCCCGGAGTAATTGCTTCAGGAGAGGGTGTTTTTTTTAGGTTTACAGTTATTAATTATAGCCTTGATGTGCCAATATTTAATTCTATCCAAGAAGCAGATCAGGATAATAATACAATAAATGCAACAAGCCCGATAATAACTGGGGAGAATTTGACTTTAAGAGCAAGCATATCCTCTGTTACCGGCATAACATCTGTCACACTTAACATATGGAAGGGAAATAAAAATGGGGAGACTTCTTCTCTAGGAACTTTAACTTCTAGCGGTGGGTTTTATACGATTAATTTACCTGTAAATTATACCTATACATCTGGGATTGTCAATTATACTATTACTGCAAACAGCTCAGATGGAGCGTCAAAGGGAAGTGATGGAACACTAGAGGTTTATTACAATACAACATTTAATGTTCAGAATACAGCCAGTGTTGAATATGGTCAAAACACCACATTAACTGCTGCCTATAATTTAACTAATGCTACTGCGATTTCTGGGGCTACCTGCAACTTTACTTCAGGAAGCATAACAGGAAGCCTTGGATTCTCCAACCAGCTATACTCTGGGAGCTTGAATTCAACAAACTTTTCTTTAGGCAGTTCAGCTATTAACTGGGGATGCGGAGGGCTATTCTATGTGAATAGAACGGCAAACACGACATTTAGTGTTGTTGATACTATTGCACCAAGTATTGGCAATGTGGTTCATAATCCAAATGTAAGCATAACTGCAGCAGATAATGTCACAGTTAATGCGACAGTTACAGATGGATTTTTGCAGACTGTCTGGATAGAATCAGACCATACAGGCAACTTTGTTAATTATACAAATAGCACTAAACATGTGTCAAAGAATGGAAATGTGTTTTCCTATATAGTAGGATATGGCAATTTAAGCAGCGGGCAGGTAGTTAGGTATAGGTGGTATGCGAATGATACCAGCAATAATATTGCGAGAGGGGATTTGTTTAACTTTACTGTTACAAACAGAGTACCTAATACTCCTACTTTATCCGAGCCACAAGGTGGAGTTTATGTGTTCTATGGGAATCTTACTCTGTTCTCCTGGACCTCTTCTGATTTAGATGCAGATAATATAACCTATCACTTCCAAATTGCCAATTCAAGCTCATTTGAAAATGGGAATTTAACAGTAAATACCACTGTTGTTGTTCCGGGAGTGACTGGAACTTCAAATGGCAATTATACGTTTACTGCTGTCAATGAATCAGAAAACACATATTACTGGAGAGTCAGGGCAACTGATAATGGCACTTATTCAAGTTTCCCCTCATCCAGGTCGTTTATTTTGATTAGTGCTGCTATAAATATTTCAGATCCTTACTATGATGAGATAATCACTGGCGGCACTACAACTACAATAACAGTTGATGAAACATTGAATGGAGCATGGGTAAAGTCTATGGATTTAGTTATAAGTGTGGATGGCTCAAACTCCACTGTTGCTATGGTTAATACAAGTAATAATAGAGAAGCAACCACAAGCTACACTTATTCATATGTGGTTCCTAATATTAATTCAACCTTTGTGGAATTGAAAGCAATTGGGCATAATGGATCTTTAAGTTTAAATACCACTTCAAGATTCAGGATAACACAAAATCTCTCTCAAGTAAGGACGGCATCTCTTGATTATCTTTGCGGCAGCAGGTCTATACATGCACCTAGCAGTCCTACTAATATTACATTGAGGACCAATCTGGGCGTGCTTATAGGATATATAAATGTCAACTTGACTTATCCTAATGGAAGCGTGACTACATTAAGCTCTTCTTCAAACAACAGTGCTAGTTATAAGGACACTAATTATAGTTATGAGTATAACTATTCATTTACATTTGGGGCAAGTACAGGAGTATATGTGCTGAAGGGGGAGGTAAGGGATATTAATCATCCAGCTTCCTCTGCTGTGGCTGTTGAAAAAAATATGACTGTTGCTGCAAATGCAAACCTTAATCTTTCGCAAAGCGGGCTTAGCACTATAGAGGTAAGGGACTTATGCAGCGGCGAGATATTAAACTCTGGCAGCAGCATTACTTCAACATTGCCAGAGGGAAGATATGATGTTGTTGTAAGCACTTCTGATAGAAAACAGACTGTGGAGTTGTTTAATGCCAATCTCTCATCTACTTCATTCCAAGTATGTAACTTTACTGATTTAGATGAGACTATTACAGCTCCTGCTAATTTCAGGGCTATTGATCAGTTTAGGATAAGCTGCAACAATAACCTAGTCTACAACAAGGTTAATTTTACTTATGATTATGATTCGGTGATATCAAGTATATTGACAGAGAATGCCCTCAAGATTTATAAGTGCGATAATGAGGCAAATAATACATGCACCTGGACTTTGTTAACCTCATCTATTAAGAATGCTGGGAATAATGTCACTACCTCATTCACTAATTTCTCTACTTTTATGATAGGAGAGGACCTTTCATTAGTAGAGTTGCCTTCTTTGCCAACTACTGTCTTGAGTGGAGGAGGAAGCACCACCCAGGCAGGAGAGGAGCCTGTGATTATAGATCTATTACAGCCTGGGAAGGTTACATTCTATAATAATGAGAGCATTACAACCCCGATTGTTATAAAGAATAATGGGAATTTCACTTTGGAGGATATTACCATTACTATAGAATCTGATAGTGATAAGATAAGACTGAGTTTAGACCGGGACTTTATTGCAAGCTTGTCTCCTTCAGAGCAGGAGGAATTGCTATTGACTATTACAAGCCTGCTTGCAGATCCTGGGGACCATGAAATAAAGATAAGCGCATTTATAGAGAAGCCTTCATCAACCACAGACAACACATTGTTCTTTATAAATTTAATATCCTATCTGGAGAATATAGGGAATGTGGCTGAGCAACAGCTTGAATTTTTGACTAGGTTGTTCAATCAGTATCCAGAATGTCAGGAGTTTGATGAACTGGCAGATAGAGCAAGGGAATCTTTTACTATATCAGATTATAGCAAGGCTTTGCAGTTTAGCGATGCGGCTTTACAGAGCTGCAAGAGTATAGTTTCCACTGAGGAAAAAGGATTTAATATAAAAAGACTATCTGAATTAAATACCAACCAAATTTTAGTATTTGGGATAGAATTCCTGGCTTTGGTATTTGTTTCTATACTATTCTATACCTATTATAGGAGAAGAAGGATAAGAAAAGGCGGGAAGTGATACCTATAATTTTATTAATTAGAACTGTATCTTTATTATAGATGAAAAGAGGTAAATCTGGTAAAATTAGATGGGATATCCTTATATTTTCGGCAGTGTTATTGATTACCTTACTGTTCTTTTATAAAGGAGGGGAGATAAAGATAACTGGATATGACACCTTTACTATTACTGCGGTTCCGAATGCCCCTACATTAATCTTGCCTAATAACGACTCTAGGTTGCTTTTTAATTCTAATAATGGATTTAACTGGTCAGGAAGCGATCCAGACGGGAATCCTATGAACTATTTCTTGCAGATAGGAAACAGCACAGGGTTTGAGAATGGCAATCTGTCAGTGAATATAACATTAAATGATGCTAATATCACCCTGCTTTCAAATAATTTAAGCATTGGGAAGTATTACTGGAGAGTCAGGGCTAATGACAGCGAAGGCAATTCTGCTTTTAGCACAGTAAGGGAATTTCATATTGCATATGCTATCCTTAATATGTCAAGCCCAAATAATAATTCTGTCATTACTGCGAAGAGCACAAACAACATCCAGATAAATGAAGTTGAGAATGGGGATTTGATAAGCGGGCTAGACATTATATTCATTGTTAATGGCGCCAATACAACTTTCACGGCTTCTAATACTTCTAATACTTCTATAACTAATTATACTTATCTTTATAGCGTTCCTGATGTAAACTCAACATTTATAGATGTTGTGGCTGTGGGATATAACGCAACTAATACTATAAATGTTACCTCCTACCATAAACTAAGGATTACGAGAGATCTTTCTGAGAGCAATATAAACAACCCAAGCATTGGATTTTTATGCGGATATCCCACAACATTGGAGCAAAATATTACAATGAACATAACTGTTAATTTCACTGCAGATGTTCTTATTAATTATGTAAATTTAAGCATTTCATTTCCTAATGGGTCTTTATTAGATCTAAATCCTACAGCCAACAACTTCAAGGACTATTATAATATCAGTTTTGGCTATAGGTATAATTATACCTTTAACACCTCGATTTTGGGAGATTTTAATTTAAGAATGGAGGTGAGGGATATAAATTATCCAACTTCAGATGCTATTACAAGAACCCAGTCATTTACTGTTTCTAATTTGAAGTATGTTAATCTAACTACTGTGGGGGCAGACATATTTCAAGTAAGAGACATATGTAGCAAGGAAGTTCAATTTTCCGGGACTAATGTGACAAGGAACTTGCCTTCAGGAGTTTATGATATGCTATTCAGGAGTTCTAATAGGAGGGTTGATGTGAATCTTATTAATTCGAACCTTACATCTTTAAGCAATTTAACAGTCTGCAATTTTACTGATTTAAGCGAGACTATAAGTGTTCCTTCTACTACCAGGGCTATTGACCAGTTTGAGCTAGTATGCAATAATACTCTGAGCTTTAGTACAGTAAATATAACCTATAATTATAGCGCTATTACATCAAGTATAACTGCTGAAGGGGATATAGAGTTTTATAGATGTGATAGTCCTTCTTCGTGCTCATGGACTGAAATTACAAATGGTAAACTAGATCAAGTTGCCAATCTTTTCAGATTTAATATTACAAACTTTTCTGCATTCATGCTCTCAGAGCAGGTAACACCTACTGGCGGGGGAGTTACTGGAGGAGGAGGGGGAGGAAGTACTGGTGGCAGTGGAGGGACTAAGATAGCAACTATTGAGCTCATCAGGCCAGATAACCTGGAATTTTTTGAAAATGAGACAATAAGAATCCCAATAACTGTCAAAAATACAGGAGACTTTGTGCTGAACAATATATTCTTAGATGCTTCTATAGATAATGAGCTCTTTGAATTAAGCTTTGATAGATCAAGCATCATCAGACTTGGGAAAGGGGAGACATTTTCCACATACCTCTATGTTGTAAACAATGGAGCAGAAGCAGACCAGTATGAGATAAAAATAACCTCAACAGTATTTAGCCCAAGCTTTAAGGACACGACGAAATTGTTCTTGAACTTAAAAGACAAAGAATTTTCAAAGAAAGAATCCTTATTAGACCAATTGGAATTCATGAATGAACTATTTAGAGGGAATCCTGAATGCCTGGAATTTAGTGAAATTGTGGGGGAGGTAAGATCTCTTATTAATAAAAAGGAATATGATAATGCGAATAAACTTATAGATAATACCATCGGGGGATGCAGAGAATTGATTGCACTAGATGAAGCAGAACTTAATTTCCCTTTCAGGTCTGTCAGGGCTAAATCCAACTTTGGATTATTTATTATAGAATCTGTTGTTTTCTTATCTTTTACTGCAGTACTTTATCATTTTTACAGGAAAAGGAAGCATAGATGATTTGTTATTCTGGAGTTATAAATAAACTATTTATACTATGTTTTTTCTTTAATAACTAGGATGAAAAAAAGTAAATCTAGGATTTCTAATAAGAAAAAGAATCTTTCTAAAGGATCTGAGAATAGAGAGCAGAAGAAATACAGAAATGTCCATTCTGAAAAGATTAATCAAAATAAAATTGAGGCTTATTCCAAACTGCTTGAGGCAGTAAAAAAAGAAATGTCAAATACTATAGTTGGGCAGCAGAATGTCATAGATGGATTATTAATGGCTATTTTATGCAATGGCCATGTATTAGTGGAGGGAGTTCCTGGGATAGCTAAGACTTTAATTGTCAGGACTTTGTCGAAAGTAACTGGGGGTGATTTTTCTAGAATTCAGTTTACTGCAGATTTACTTCCAACTGATGTTACTGGGCTGACTATATATGAAGAGAAAACAAGACAATTCAAGGTGGTAAAGGGCCCTGTGTTTGCTAATTTTTTGTTAGCAGATGAGATAAATAGAAGTCCTCCAAAGACGCAATCAGCTTTATTAGAGGCTATGCAGGAAAAAGAGGTTACTATAGGTGATACTACATACAAATTACCTGTTCCTTTTTTTGTTATGGCTACTCAGAATCCTATAGAGCAAGGAGGGGTTTATACACTGCCAGAAGCGCAAGTTGATAGATTCTTGTTTAAGATAGTTATAAAATATCCAACTACTGATGATGAGATAGAAATTCTTGAGAGGAATATGACATTAAGGCATTTTGACTCCTATGAATTAAAAGCTGTTATAAATCCAAATATTATCATAGAAATGCAGAGTGACACTAAGAAAATTTATATGAGCAAGGAGATTGCGCAATATATTGTTGATATTGTGGATGCTACCAGAAATCCGGACAAATATAAGATTGAGAAAGGAAAGTATATAGGCTATGGGGCAAGCCCTAGGGCTTCTATCGGCCTTTTTATTGCTGCTAAAGCGCAGGCAATGATAAAGAAGAACCCGTATGTTTTACCAGAGCATGTCAAGGAAATTGCGCATAATGTTTTGAGGCATAGATTATTGCTGAATTATGAGGGACAGGCTGAAAACATAAATTCTGATGACATTATAGACGAGATTCTTGAGAAGGTCAAGGTGCCTTAAGATGGCCAAGAAGAAATTAACTATAGATTTATTGCCTGCGATTAGAAAGCTGGAGGTTCTTACAAAAGGACATGCAGCTGCTGGATTAGTTGGGCAATATATGAGTGTTTTTAAGGGAAGGGGCATTGAATTTGAGGATTACAGGACTTATTCCAGCACAGATGATGCTTCATTAATTGACTGGAAGGCAAGCAAGAAGGCTAATAGAATACTGATTAAGGAATATGTTGAGGAGAGGAATGTTAATGTTGTTTTTGCTTTAAGTGTTAGTGAGAGCATGCTTTTTGGCTCTACTGAAAAACTAAAAAATGAATATGCTGCAGAACTGGTAGCTTCTTTGGCTCATGCGATACTGGAAGTAGGGGATAATGCAGGGTTGATCATGTTCAATGATACTATTGTTGAGAATATTATCCCTTCTAGAAAAAGAAGCCAGTTTTACGATATTTCAAGAAGCCTAATTAATCCGGATTTATATGGTGGGGGAGTTAATTTCTTAGAGCTTTCAAAGCTTTTAATGGTCTCTCTCAATAGAGGAACTGTTGTTATCATAGTATCTGATTTCATCGGTATGGATAAGGGATGGAAGGAGACATTGAAGATTCTTACAAGCAAGTTTGATGTTATTGGCATAATGATAAGAGACCCTAGAGATAGGACTCTTCCTGAAGATTATGTGGGGGAGATATTGATTAAGGATCCTTACTCACATAAAAGAACTGTTGTTGATCCTTCTTTGCTTAAAGAGTTGTATGAGAAAGAAGTTAAGAAACAAGAGGAGGAAATATTAAACACTTTTGTGGATGCAGGGGCAGATTCTGTGCTTATTTCAACTGATGAATTTTTTGTAAAGCCAATAGTAAGGTTATTTAAGATTAGAGCACTAAAAGTAAGATTATAATGGCAGATATAATATTCGCAAGACCTTCGTATTTATGGCTATTAGTTACTTTGATCTTTCTTGTTGTGGTCCATTTTGTCACAGTCAAGGGATTTAGGAAAAAAGCTTTGTCTTTTGCCAATTTTGAGGCTATAGAGAGAGTTACAGGAAGCGCACAACTGTCTCAGAATTATTTAATATTATTTTTGATGGGATTTTCTTTTATATTTCTTATATTCTCCGCTGCTGGAACTACATTGGTATTCGAGACTGAATCAAGCGACTCTGATTTTGTCTTAGCAATAGATGTATCTGCCAGCATGACTGCTGATGATTTTGAGCCTAATAGATTAGAAGCTGCCAAAGAGGCTGCTCTAAGCTTTTTAAATTATACAGGAGTTGACACTAAGGTTGGTTTAATTTCTTTTTCTTCAACTACCTTTGTTGAAACTCCGTTGACAGAGGATGAATTCACACTTTCAGAAGAGATAAGAAATTTAAATGTAAGAAAGGGGGGAGGAACTAATCTGGGAGAGGCTATAACAACCGGGACTAATCTGCTGCTGAATTCAGATAAGGGGAGATCAATAATACTATTAACAGATGGAAGGGGGAATGTAGGGCTGCCTTTGGAAGAGGCAATTAATTATGCCACTCTTAATTTGGTTAACGTTCATACTATAGGCATTGGAACTGAAGGAGGGGGGGAAATAATAGAGGGCTCTGATGTTTTGTTAAAGGTTGATGAAGGGACTTTGAGAGAGATTGCTGATTCAACCGGGGGTGCTTTTTATAATGCGACTACAAAAGAAGAGGTAAATAAGGCTTATTTTGAAATTGCAGACTTCAAGAAAAAATTAGTGTCAAAGGATCTTTCAATGTTCCTGCTAGTCTTGGCTTTATTCATTTTGACCTTTACGTGGGGTATGCTTAATATGAGGTTTAGAACAATCCCTTAATTTAATGAAGATAATCTTTCTTTTAATAATTCTTCTTCTTCAATTAATTTATTTATTCTTCCTTTATCTTCTTTATGCTTTTTAGATTTAGAAAATACATGCCTTTCTGGAATGTTTTTATACTCTGTTCTCAGCATTTCTATATCGTACTGATTAATCCTTGAAGCCTGGGCTTCTTCCATCTTTCTTCTTAACCTATCTTCCTCAACCAAAAGTCTTCTTAATTTCTCATTCTTTACCCTTGGAACTTTTTCTGGTCTTATTTTCAAAGTTGTTTCTTTTGGCAGATTAGACTTGTGTTTAAATACGTATAATTCCCTTTCTGTAGGGTGTTTTATTCCTCCTTCTTCTAAAATAGGGATAGGACCCTTTTCGCTTATTGAAGGATGAACTTCCTGAGCCTTTATTTTGATCTTATCTTGTATATCTCTTATCTTTTCTAATCTTCTTATAATGCTCATAACTCTTTCTTGCTCTTCATGTTCAAATTTGACAATAGAATCCTTTAAGCTGTGTGGAATTTTCTCTATAGGATTTATAATTTTATTTCTTCTTTCATTAAGATGGCTTTTATTTTTATCTATTAGCTTATGTATACCCGTACTCTCCCCGCTTTTAAATTTTTTAATAGATAATCCTGCCTTTCTTATGTCCTCTTTTATCCCAAGAATTATTGATTTATATTCCTTCTTTATTTCTTCCTTGACACTTACCTCTGTGATCCATCTTTCAATTGAATCAAGAATTCTTCTGGCCTCTTTGTCCCTTTTATGGCCCTCTTTTTTTATTTTTATAATCTCTATTGTTTTTTCCTTTATCTTTTTGTTGTTATGCATCTCTTCATCTTTTATTTTATTATAAAGCTCTAAGAGCTTACCTGTAATTTTCTCTTCTTCTGTTACTGGTAGATTATAATATCCTATCAGTGATTTGCCATATATTTTTTTGGCTTCCTCTACATTTTCTTTTGCTATTCTTATCCCATCATTTAGCTGCCTGAGAATCTTTAATCTTTTTGTGTAATAAAATATTGATGGAGGATGCACTTCAAATCTCTTCTCTTTTTTGGATTCTTCTGGGATTGGGGTTACAGGTATCTGCTCTTTTATTTCTTCCTGGATTTCAAATGTCTTAGGTGATTCCAATACTTGTTCCTTTGGCTTTACTATTTTGAATTTTGCTAGTTGATTGTTGAAAAATTCCCTTATTTTTTGCAGGAACATAAGGTTCTTAGGCAAATCCTGCTGTTTTTTCCTGTTATAATACAAAACGCGAATTAATTGATAAAAGAGATACTAATTTTTTTAATTTATCCTGGCTTGCTTCTTTTTCTCCGCTGAATTTTATTACTTCTATTTCTCTGCATATTTCCTGCTCTTCTTTATTTGCCTTTACTAGGTTATCCAGCTCACTCAAACTGAATTCTTTGCTTATATTGTATTTTACTTTAAAAAAGTCCTTAGCTAATGCATCCACTCTAGAAAGAGATTCTTTTGCCCCTATTGACTCTAAATTTGACTCAATATTTTTTACTCTTGCCAATAATGAGTCCAGTATTTCTTTTTCGCCTATCTTCTCTATTTTTTCAGTTTTTTCTTTTTTCTTTTTTTCCACC
>CAZDKM010000023.1:4368-12498 GCA_964505985.1 Candidatus Woesearchaeota archaeon | reverse complement strand
TTTACTAGGGGAGTTGCTGATTATATTAGTGAATACCATGATTTGGGCGGAAGAAAAGTTATTATAACTGGTGGCGAGCCCACTCTTAGACCGAGTAGAGTAACTTCTACATTAGAAGAATTATCAAGATACCCTGATTGGAATTTGATAGCCATGTGTACTAATGGTTCTAGGTTGTTAAAAGAATCAGATGGGGAAACCCTAGCTCAAAAATTAAAACAAGGTGGCTTGCATTATGTCAATTTAAGTACGCATCATTATGATTCTGAAAAAAATAATAGAATTTTTGGAATAGATACAGGAAATCCTCGTGTTATTGGTAAGCATTTATCTGATATAGGTATGCCATTAAGACTTTGTGCAACATTGCAAAAAAGCGGACTTGAAACCACAGATGACGTTTTAAGATACCTTGATTTTGCTCAAGAGTGTGGAGCAAAGGACGTATATTTAAGAGAATTATTCAGAGTTTATAATGTTGATTCCAATAATGAAGCGATAAGAGGTCATCTGGAATATATAGATTTTAACTTTGTCCCATTAAAACCAGTTATAGAAAGATTAAGAGAAAGCGGAGCAACCCAGACTGGACAAAGAGCCAATTTTCAGGGTCGGGAAAAAAATGAACTTGCTTTTGAAACAAAAACAGGTTTTCCTTTCTATACTTCTCAATTAGAGATAGGAAGAGAGAAGTCAGAAGAACTGCCTTATTTAGTAATAATGCCCAATGGTAATCTTTATTCTACTTGGATGGGTAAACAGTTTAAAGTTGATTCTTTAAAGAAATTTGTATATGGTGGAAGAAAATGAAACAATATCCTTCTGGGTCAAGAAAACTTTACGATTTTTTTATAGACCACATCAGTGAAGGAGAAATAGAGTTTGAAGGAGAGGCTAGAGCGATAGCTGAAAAATTTGGATTTCCAACTAGTGATCTAGAAAGAGCCATAGAATCTGGAAATGCGAATCCACATAATCAATATATGTCATATGCTTTATTATTACTCCATATCGGTGGGGGATATCTAGAACTAGAAGGGGCAGCGAGAAGATTAGCTGATAGACACAAGATGATTACAACTGATATAGATCTTGCTTTAAAAGTGGGAAAATCTTCTAAAGATAAGAATATATAGAATGGTTGTTACATAGTTATGTATGCCCCGTAGAGTTTACATTACAGTGTATAGATAGCTTTAAATACCCTCAAAAATTTATTAATATTGCATTGGATTGAAAGAGCATTTGCTCAGCTTTGAACATTTCGCTTTTTCTATATTAGTGCTAGAAATAAAATGAAATTTGAAGAATTTAAACTAAGCAAGCAACTGCAAGAAGCTATAAGGAGATTAGGAATAGATAGACCTACAGATATCCAGGAAGGGGCTATTCCACCAATCTTAGAAGGAAGGGATCTAATAGGGGAGAGCGCAACTGGCTCTGGAAAGACCTTGGCTTTTGGCTGCGGGATTATAGAAAGAGTAAATCCCAGAGAAGGATTGCAGGCTTTAATATTAACACCTACAAGAGAATTAGCAGAGCAAGTAAAAGAGATGATTATTAAGCTTTCAAGTGGGAAATACCTGAATATTATAGCTGTTTATGGGGGAGTTTCTCTAAATCCGCAATTTCAGGAATTAAAAAGGGCAGATGTGGTTGTTGCCACGCCTGGAAGATTTATGGATCATCTGAAAAGAAGAACAGTAGATACTTCAAGGATAAAGATATTAGTTCTGGATGAAGTAGACAGGATGTTTGACATGGGGTTTATAGATGATGTAAACCAGATAATCAAAGCATGTCCGAACAGAAATCAAAATTTGTTTTTCTCTGCTACTATATCTTCAAGAGTCAAGGAATTAGCAAAGAGATATATGAAAAACCCTGTTGAGGTAAATGCAGCTAACAAAGTTGATCCTTCCAAGTTAAAACAGGTCTATTATGATGTTGAAAAGAACCTGAAATTATCTTTATTAATACATTTATTGCAGAAAGAAAAGTCTGGATTGATAATGGTGTTCTGCAACACAAGAAATACAACTGATTTTGTCGTTAAAAATTTAAGAGCACAGAGATTTGACGCTATTGCAATTCATGGGGGGTTTTCGCAGAATAAGAGGACTAATACAATGGATATGTTCAATAAAGGGAAGGTTGGGGTATTAGTTTGCACTGATGTGGCAGCCAGGGGATTGCACATAGAGAATGTATCCCATGTATACAACTTTAACATCCCTCATGACCCTAAAGACTATATTCATAGGATAGGGAGGACAGCAAGGGCTGGAAAAGACGGGAAGGTGGTTAACTTATTATGCGATTATGACTATGACAACTTTTCCAGGGTCATTAATGACTACAGGGAATTTAAGATAGAAAAAGTGAAAGTTCCTCAAATAAACAGGGTTGCTATGGTCAAGATGGAGATAAGGAGGAATGGCCATTATGGCAGGAAAAATTACGGCAGAAGAGAGAACTACCCGCGCAACTCCAGAAGAAGGTAAGTTTATAAAGGGGAAATTTTAAGTATTTACAGGAGGCAAAATGAAAGGTACAGTAAAATTTTTCAATGACATGAAAGGCTTCGGCTTCATAATCGGAGAAGACGGAAAAGAGTACTTCGTACATCAGACAGGATTGAAGGAAGGTGTGAGATTACACGAAAATGATTCTGTTGAATTTGATGTTGAGGAAGGAAACAGAGGACCTAAGGCAGTAAATGTAAGAAGGTCTGACAATAAGTCTAAGTCTGAAGAAGATGAAGATTATGAAGAAGAGACTGAAGAAGACAATGAAGAGTCTGATGAAGAAGATGTAGAAGAAGAATCTGATGATTATGAAGAGTCTGATGAAGAAGAATCAAAAGAAGAAACTGATGAAGAATCAGAGTAAGATTAATTCTTAATTTTTCTTTATTAGAATTTCAGTATTTTTTTCTTTTATTTTTTTTATTTTTTAGAGCAATCAGACCTATCTTCAATCCACAGTAACCTTTATAAATAATATTACTTTTAATTTTCTTGGATGAGAGAAAGGGAAAAAATGAGATTCTTTCTCTATTTGTAAATGAAGCCAATTTTACCCAGTTTAAGGGAGAAGAACAGGTATATTGTTTATGCCTTGAAAAGCGATAAAAAGCTTAAATTTGAGGATATTAAAATGGCAATAGAAAAAGCATATTTAAATTTTTTAGGAGAATTAGGAAGTGCAGGCTCAGGGATAAGGGTTATGGATCATTTTTATCAAAATAAAGGAATAGTAAAGGTAAACAGCAGATATGTTGATAAATCAAGGGTTGCTTTAATGATGATGGATAAGATTAAAGATAGCAAGGTTGAGGTTAAAACTGTGGGAGTATCTGGAACAATAAAAAAAGCCAAAGCCAAATTCTTCAATAATGGAGGTGGGGGATAATGCAACAGCCAGTTCAGCATCAAATGATGGGATATGACAGGACTTCGACAATGTTCAGTCCTGACGGAAGATTACTGCAGGTAGAATATGCAAAGAAAGCAGTAAAGCAGGGAACAGCAGCTATTGGATTAGTATGCAAAGATGGAGTTATCTTAGTAGCTGATAGAAGATTAATAGATAAAAATGTAGTTCCTGAAAGTGTGGAAAAGATATATCAGGTGGATGACCATATAGGAGCAACTGCTACAGGATACTTGATGGATGGGAGAATTTTAATTGAGAGAGCTCAGCTAATAGCCCAGCAGCACAGGGTAACATATGACAATGTCATGGATACTAAAAGCTTGGTAAAAGAAATCTGCAATGTAAAACAGGCATTCACGCAATATGGAGGAGCTAGGCCTTTTGGCATAAGCATCTTATTTGCAGGAGTGGATGATGGAGAACCAGTGCTGTTTGAAACTGAGCCTACAGGAATGTTCTTCCAGTACAAAGCAACAGCTATTGGGGAGGGGGATGTAGAGATAAAGAAAATATTTGAAAAGGACTATAGAGAGAATATGAACATTGAAGAGGGATTCTCATTAGCTGTCAAGGCGTTAAAGAAGGTTCTAGAAAAAGATTTTGATATCAAAAGAGTGGATGGAGCATACATAAAAAGCAATGAGGAGAAGTTTGTGAAAGTAGATACAAACTATTTAAAGAGAATTGTAAAGTAAGATGGGAGATGTAGACAAAGCAGTTGTTGCTAAATTGAAGATTGGAGAGAATAATTTTGAAATCTTAGTAGATTGCGAGAAGGCGCTTGAATTTAAGGAAGGGAAGAAAGTAGATATGGAGGATGTTCTCGCGACAAATGATATATTCAGCGATGTCAAGAAGGGCAAGCATGCTGCCAACCTAAGCAGTGTTTTTGGAACAGAGGATGTTTATGAAATTTCCAAAAAGATAATAAAAAACGGAGAGGTGCAGTTAACTACAGAATATAAAGCAAAGCTGATGGAAGAAAAGAAGAAAAAAATTGTTTATTTAATACATAGAAATGCGATTAATCCTGATACTAACCTGCCTCATCCACCACAGAGAATCCAGAGTGCTATAGAAGAAGCCAAAGTAAGGATAGATGAGTATAAAACTGCAGAGGAGCAGGTAAAAGATGTTGTGACAAAGATAAGAGGGATACTGCCATTAAGATATGAGATGAGGGAGATTTCAATCAAGATACCAGCTGCATCTGCAGGAAGGAGTTTTGGAATAGTAAAACAGTATGGAAAGATTTTAAAAGATGAGTGGCAGCAGGATGGAAGCTTGGTAGTTAATTTAGAAATTCCAGCTGGGATTCAAATTGAATTAGAGGATAAGATGAATGATATAACCAAGGGAGGGGTTGAGATAACTGTTGTGAATAAAAAATGACTGGATTATTAATAAATGAGAGAGATGTTGTTATACCTGGAGAAAAACTAGCCAGCGGGATGGATTATCTGCCTGGGACTGGAGCGTTTAGAGAAGGAGAGGATATTTATTCTTCACAATTAGGATTAGTGGGGGTTAGTGGAAGATTTGTAAAAGTAATCCCATTGACAGGAAAGTATGTTCCTAAAGAGGGAGATATAGTCATAGGAAAGGTTGCAGATGTTGGATTTGGGATGTGGATGATAGATATTGGATGCGCTTATTTTGCTATATTAAATATGAGGGAGACTCCAGAATTCATTGATAAGGGAGCTGACCTAAGCAATTATTATGACTTCAATGATTTAGTGATTGCAGAAGTAACAAAAGTTGTCAGATATAAGGATGTCAGCTTAACAATGAAAGGGCAGGGATTGAGGAAGATAAAGGGAGGAAAGATCATAAATATCACACCAAGCAAGGTTCCGAGGGTTATTGGAAAGCAGGGGAGCATGATAAAGATGATTAAGGAAGGAACAGGGTGCAATATTGTGGTTGGGCAGAATGGGAAGGTGTGGATTAAGGGGGATAAGGTTGAGGATGAAGTCAAAGCTACTGAGATTATTTTAAAAATAGAGCAGGAAAGCCATACACATGGATTGACTGATACTATCAAGAAGGTTTTGGAGAGCAAAAAATGAGCTACACTAAGAGAAAAGAAGGAAGAAAGTTTGATGAGCTGAGAGAGGTTAAAGCTAAAGTAGGAATAATAAAAAGAGCAGACGGGAGCGCAATGTTCCAGATCGGGGATACAATTGCAATTGCTGCTGTTTATGGTCCAAGAGAGCTACATCCTAAATTTTTACAAAATCCTGAGAGGGGAGTGTTGAGATGCAATTATGACATGACAAGCTTTTCTGTTACTGAAAGGAAAAAACCAGGACCAAGCAGGAGAAGCGTTGAAATTTCATTAGTAACTGAGAAGGCATTGGCATCTGTTATAGACCTTTATTTATTTCCTAATTCAGTAATAGATGTTTTTATTGAGATAATACAGGCAAATGCAGGAACTAGATGCGCGGGGATATGCGCTGCTGCAATGGCTTTAGCCCATGCTGGAATACCTATGAGGGATATGGTTGCTGCTGTGTCAACAGGGAAGGTTGGGGATAAGATAGTTATTGACCTTGATAAAGAAGAAGAGGATTTTGAAGATGGAGCTACTGACATCCCTATTGCTGTGACTGCAAGAGGGAATGAGATTACACTACTGCAGCTAGATGGAGAGGTAACAAAAGAAGAATTAATGGAGGCTATTAGAATTGGAAAAAAAGGTTGTGAGGAGATTCATAAAGTACAGGTAAAGGCATTAAAGGAGATATACAAAAATGAATAATGATTATATTGCCTCATTAGTTGAGCAAGGCAAGAGGATAGATGGGAGAAGGTTTGACGAGATGAGGAAGATTGATGTGGAGATCAACATAAGCAAGAATGCAGAGGGAAGTGCAAGATGCAAGTTTGGCGATACTGAAGTTTTGGTGGGTGTTAAGATGGATGTTGGAACCCCTTACCCAGATAGTCCTGATGAGGGAAGCATTGTTGTTACAGCAGAATTAAACCCTATAGCAAGCCCTGAGTTTGAATTAGGACCACCAGGAACACAAGCTACTGAAATAGCAAGGATAGTGGATAGGGGGATAAGGGAGAGCAAGGCTATTGATTTAAAGAAACTTGGAATTGTAGAAGGGGAAAAATCATGGATAATATTTATTGATATTTACCCAATAAATGATGATGGAAATTTAATAGATGCTAGTGCCTTGGGGACATTGGCTGCTTTAAAAAATACAAGATTGGTTAAATATGAAAATGACAAGGTATATTTTGGAGAGTTTACAGATGAGAAATTGGAGTTTAAGAAAACCCCGGTTACGTTTACATTTGTCAAGATTGGAAAAAACATATTACTGGATCCAAGCATAAAAGAGGAAGAGACATCTGAAGCAAGACTGAGTGTTGCTGTTTATGAGGGGAAGATACATGCTATGCAGAAAGGAGGGGATAAGGGATTTACTGAAAAAGAAGTGGAAAGCATGATTGAGATGGCAATTAAAAAAGAAAAAGATTTAAAAAAGGTTTTAGACAAGGCAAAGTAAGATGAAAGGCCAAAAAACAGGGTTTTTTACAAAATACGAAAAGGCAAGGATAATTGGGGCTAGGGCATTGCAAATATTTATGGAGGCTCCTATACTTGTAAAGATGGATAAAGAAGATTTTGAAAAGGTAAGATATAATCCAATAGAGATTGCTAAGATGGAGTATGATGAGGGAGTATTGCCAATAACAATCAAGAGGCCTTTGCCTTCTAAAAAATAATTTCTCTATCTTATAATAGTAAAATATAACTAATAGAAAACTATTTAAATAAACTAATGTTAAAAAGATATATATTTGCGTTTAAAAATGGAGGTGAAATTAAATGCCGATTGATTCAATTACAGCAACAGGGCAACTAGTTCTGAATCCTTTTGTGCAACTTGCAAACAGTTTTATTGAAATCCTACCTGGATTAGTAGTTGCAATAATACTAATAATTATAGGATGGTTTGTTGCATTAGGAATTGGCAGGTTGGTTCAGTATGCACTTGAGAGGGCAGGACTAGACAAGATGATGTCTGGATCAAAGTTCTCTGGAAATGTCGGGCATACGAGCTTATCTAATGTTTTTGGGGAGATAACTAAGTGGTTTATCTTTTTGGTGTTCTTGCCTCAGGCACTGATAACCTTAAGACTTGGTGTTCTTAGTGATTTGCTGGTTAGATTTGTGGTATGGCTACCTAACCTATTGATTGCTGCTATTATTGTGATATTTGGTATTGCACTATCTCACTTTGTTGGGATGAAGATTGAAGAGCACACTTCAATGAAAGGAGTTAGACTATTAAGCAAGATAGTTAAAACTGCTATGGTGGTTATCCTTACTATAGTGGCTTTGGACCAAATAGGAGTTGATGTAGGACTTATCAGCAACTTAATATTGATTGTTGTTGCTACATTCTCACTAGCATTTGCAATCGCATTTGGTATAGGGGTTAGCAAGGGACTGCAGAAAGAAAGCAACAGCATTGTAAAGCACCTAAAGGAAGTTTTAGAGCATTAAGCTCTTTTTTTTCTTTTTAATAGTTAATTTTATAAACAGGATTCTTTTGATTTCTTATTATGGCAGAAGAAGAATTTATGACACCTTTGGAGAATTACCTAAAGGCAGGAATACATATCGGCACTAAATTCAGGACAAAGTACATGGAGCAGTTCATC
>CAZDKM010000023.1:3966-4358 GCA_964505985.1 Candidatus Woesearchaeota archaeon | reverse complement strand
GTGAGGCAGGATGGATTAACAGTGCTGAATGTGCAGGAGATAGATAAAAGGATAAGGGTTGTTGCCAAAATGATCTCCAGATATGAGCCTGAGCAGATATTAATTGTCTGCAGGAGGGAAAATGGGTGGGGAGTTGTAAAGATGTTCTCTGAATTGACTGGAATAAGGGCATTTGCAGGGAGATATCCGCCGGGAATACTGACAAATCACGCACTGGAGAGCTTTACTGAAACTAAGCTAATAATGGTTATAGACCCATGGCCTGACAGGAATGTCATAAATGACGCTATAAACATAGGCATACCTGTTATTGCGTTATGCGATACAAATAATGCAAGCAACAATATTGACCTGGTTCTTCCCTGCAACAACAAGGGAAAGAAGAGTTTAGG
>CAZDKM010000023.1:0-3956 GCA_964505985.1 Candidatus Woesearchaeota archaeon | reverse complement strand
ATATTTTGGATTCTAGCAAGGGAGTATTTAAAGAGCAGGAACAAAGAAATTTCCAAACCATTAGATGATTTTATTGTAGAGTAATTTCAAAAAGTTTATATAGCAAAAATTAAAGCTTTAATGCATGAAAAAGATATTGTTTTTATTTCTTGCTTTAATTTTACTTCCAATTGTTACTGCTCAGATAGAAATAAGTGATCAAGTAATAAAAAGCGATATAATTCCTGATGAGAGTGCAAAGTATATTCTTTCAATTAAAAATGAAGGAAATACTCCGGATATTTTTGGGATAGCTGTATCTGATGTCAATTGGAGAGAAAAAATAGAAGATGATTTTCTTGAGATTGGATCTGGAGAGACAGTAAGGACAGATATTGGATTAACGCCTAATAAGGGATTGAAGGCTGGGAGGTATTCTATTGAATTAAGGGTTTATTCGAGAACTAATCCTAATAATGTCAAGGACCACATGATTATTGTTGATTTAATTCCATATGAAGATTTAGTTGATGTAATTTTTGAAACTAATCCCAATGGGCTTGATCCTAGAAGGGAAAATTTAATCAGGCTTAATTTAAAAAACAAGCATAGCCTTGAGCTAAAAGACGTCAACATAAAATTAACCAGCAATCTATTTGAGAAAACAAGGAATGTTGACCTAAACCCTGCTGAATTGAGAAGCGAGGAATTCAGCATATTTTTGGATGAAGATACTGAAAGGGGGGAGTATGATGTTAAGACTGTTGTTAGCTATAATGGAAATATTATAGTAGACAGAACTGAAAAGTTAATGGTTGGATTCTACAAAGAGGTTAATGAGGATGAAGTAATTGGCGAGGGATTCCTAATAAATAAGAAGAAGATTGTGAAGAGCAATAACGGCAATGTTGACAGTGAGGAGGTTGTAAGAGAAAGATTCAACTCCTTTGAAAGCCTTTTTACAAGTGTTTATCCTGAGCCAAGCGTTATATACAATGAAGATGATATGGTTTATTATGAATGGAGGTTTACTCTAGCTCCTGCAGAGGTCTACAAGATAAATATTACCACTAATTATAGGACTCCTATTTCTATATTAATCGCAATAATAGTAATTGCATGGCTGGCTTACATTCTATTTTTTGGAAAAGTAAGCATAAAGAAAAAAGTGCTTACAGTCATGTCTGGAAAGGATGTTGATATGAAGATTATGCTTGTTTTAAAAAATAATGGAAAGAACAAGGTTAGCAACATAAGTGTCCTGGATTATCTACCAAGAGGGGCTAAATCCCCTACTGAGTATGGCGCAATAAAACCTAATAGATATAAGGGAACATCCAGAGGCAGTGCAATTGTCTGGAAGTTAAATGACATGGTTGAGGGGGAAGAAAGAGTAATCTCTTATAGGGTTAAAATAAGCCCGGCTAATGATATTGCTGTACCAAGAGCAGTTGTAAAATATATAAGCAAAGGAAAAACCCGCATGTCTAAATCAAATGCCAATCATGTGAGAACATAATCTTTATTAAAAGAGATTTCTTTTTATAGTCATGAAAAAAAGAGGTCAGTTTTGGTATGGCGACTTTATGATTGCCATGCTTGTTATTATTGTGATAGGCATAATTTTTGCCAACAGTATTGTGGATATTCCTGAAAGAGAAAGTGATTTGGATAATATGCTGGATGATGGATTTAATATTGCTAATTCTTTGCTAAGCGAGGGGTATGACATAGCTAACTGGAGGAATGGAAACGGGAGGATAGGGATAACTACAGATAATAAGATAGATGTGGATAAATTAGATGAGTTTTCCTCTCTTGTTGAGACTAACAGGGGTTATTTAATATCAAAGTTTTTGTTCGGCACAAACTATGATTATGCTTTTTATTTTGAGGATAAAGATGGAAATGTAATAAACGGAAGGACATACGGGGGAGTTGCTTTAAAAGATGATTTAGACATTGTAGAGGCTGAAAACATGTTTAGAATGGTCAGGATAGTATTTTTGGACAATAATAAAGATGGAAAGGGAGAGCTGGTTAAAATGCACCTTGCTGTGTGGGATGTTGGGAAGGAGTATACAACAAGCCAGAGAGTATGCCAGAATGCTGAGAATTTCAACTTCTGCGGATTTTTGGAGGAATTGGTGCCTCAATACAGGCTAGGATGCTGCAATGAATGGAAATTATGCGGAACACCACCTACATGCAATCTACCAACATGAAAATAATTTATATCTTGATGCTGATAGTATTATTTCATAGTGTGAATGCTGCTGTTAACTGCAATGAAGATTATGATGATAAAGAGGAATTTCAGAAATTAAGCGGGGAGGTTTTGATAAATTATCTGGATGACCCAAAGGGGGCAAAGCTTGATACTCTTGAGATTACTCAATTAAGCGCCTTTTATGAGAAATACAAGGATAATTGGGAAAATGCGGACTGCAATGAAATAGGGGTTAGCGGGAAAAACATCAATGAGATTATGCTGAAATACAGAGGGGGAATTTCAAGCTATAATTTTTATCCTTTTTTAGGGATTGGAATAATACTCCTGTTGGTGATATTTATTGTTTACAGGCAGTTTATGAAAAAAGAACAAAATTTTTAAACTATGGAAGCAACACATAATAAAAGGAGGTGTCTTAATGTATAAATCTATTTTGTTAATTGTATTTTCTCTCTTTTTAATTGGCAATGCAAGTGCTATAACTGATGAGGAAAGGGCATTGATTCAGGAAGGATTGGAAAAATACTCAGATGATCCTGAAAAAATGGGGGTGCTGATCCAGGCAGTAGATGAAACATATGACTTAAGTGGAGAAGAGGAGATTAGGCAAGAGATTGTTTCAAGTGCTGAGAGCTCTGGGTTGGGTGAGGAGAGTTTTGCAAATGTGAAAGAAGGCAAATCTCCTGAGCCTAAAAACACAATAATAGAAGACTCAGAAGGAGAGACTCCAGTAATTGAAGATGTTGATGATGAAGCTTCTGGGGGAGTTGGTTTTATTGGTATTGCAATCATAGTAATTGTGATAATAGCCATTATAGCAATTGTCATTTTCTATTTAAGGAGAAATAAGGCATGATTAAAAGGACTTTTTTTCTTTTTTTTATAATATTTATATTTAGCATTAGTCTGGTAAATTCCTCTTTAAACTGCCCTTCCAATTCTGATGAGTTTGAGGAGTTCAAGGCTATTTCAAGCGCTGCATTGCTTGAGTTTCTTGGAAACCCAGATACTTCAAAATTAAGCAGCAATGAAGTAAGCGATCTCTCTAACTTTTTTGATAAGTACAAAACCAACTGGGGGAAAGCTGATTGCAGCGAGGTTGGAATTAGTTCTAGAAGCACTATAAGGCAGATTATTGAAAAATATACTGGGGTTGTTGATACTGGATTAAACTGCAGATTAGAAAATGCCAAATGGGGTAGTGGGCAGGCTACTGAGGGCATTATGGTTACATTAACTGTTGATACTCCTAGATGCAATGATGGGGCAGTTGTGAGCTTTGTTGTAAAAGAGAAGGATTTCACTAAGAGTGATGATAATGTTATTAAGAATCCAGATAATGCTGTGGTGTCAAGCCAAAAGGCTACAACTACCTGGAAAGCTGAATGGCAGGAGGATGTAGAGGAAACACCTTCTGGGTCTAAAGATGATAAACCTCCGGAATACTATTTTACTGCCACTCTTGGGAGCAGCTCCTTGAACAGCGGATTATTGCTTGTTGGCCAATGCGTTGATGCTGATGGAGATGGGTATGGGAGCATTACATGCGGCGGAAATGACTGCAAGGACAATGATGGAAGCATACATCCGAATAGAGCAGAAGTCTGTGATACTAAGGATAATAACTGCAACAAGGAAGCAGATGAAGGGGCTGTTTGCGGGTATGATCTTGCTAGTAGAGTGAGCTTCAGCACTGGAAGCATTATAGCAACAAAGGATAGATGTGTAGGGGATCCTGATTTTG
>CAZDKM010000022.1:0-12655 GCA_964505985.1 Candidatus Woesearchaeota archaeon | reverse complement strand
TTTTACCTTTATAACTTTTGGCAAAGATATGCCATCCTTTCTACCTGCTCTGATTCCTAAAATTTTATTTTTAAATTCCCATAATCCCCTGGAACAAATTTCAAAACCATATGTGGATTCATATTCTTTTATATTTAAATCTAAATTATACAAATTTTTATACAAATTTTTAATGAAGGGATTATAGTATTTTTTTTCATTTTTATTTCCTTTTAGTCTATACTCATATTTATTACTAGATAAAAATCCGTCCCCCAGGCTTATCCCAATTTCTTCAGCAAGTTCTGGAGTCAATCTTTTTGGGAAAACTAATCCCTTTTCTCTATCTTTTTTACTTAAACTTATAGTTTCTGTATTAAACTCTTTTGGATCTTCTTTGTAGGTTATGTTTATGTCTAATAATTTTTCTCTTATCTCTCCAAAACATTTTTTACCTATAATTGAGTCTGGATCAAATTTTACTATCTTAGCATTATACTTCTTTAAAATTAAGCCACTAGAATTTCCTGTTTTTCCGATTATGTCTATGAATAGATATTCTGGCAACCTACATAATTCGTTTCTATATGATTTTATTGTGCCAAACTTTAACCCAAATAAATCAGTAGTTTCTTTCCATGTTAAACCTAACTCTTTTCTTGAGTTATCTAAGAAAATTTTCTGTTTACCTATAGGAAATTCAACTCTTTTTTCCATATAAATTTCATATATTCTATTATATTTAATACTTTCTATTCTACCAGTTAAACCTTTTTTGTATGTAAATTTTGATTTAATATTACTAGAGTTTAAACTATTAAAATCATTAGAATTCAACTGTATGAATATAATCAACTCTTGCCATTTTTACCCATATTTCAACCAGATTTGTGGTTATTTAAAGTTTTGCTTTAGGCTCTCTTATTGACTTTCCATGCACTAATTTTTTAGTCAGTTCTTCTATTTTACTTATATCCGCGTCCTTGCTTGTATTTGGTTTGTTTTCCTCTACAGAATTGGCTTTTTTAAGCATCATTTCAACAAAATCTTTAGTCTCTTTTTTTCTTTGCATGTTTTTATTAAATAATCTATTTATATATAAATGTATCTTTAGAAATCTTTATAATATAAATCTCCTGATTTTTAATGGAAAACATGTGCTATGAAAAATTCATAAGGCCGATTCTCTTTAGGGTAGATCCTGAGAGAGTCCATAATGCTGCTTTGTTCTGGGGAAGTTTAATAGGAAAGTTCTGGATAGAAAGAAAGTTCCTAGAATTGCTTTATTCTTACAAAAATGAAAGATTAAACATTAATATAAAAGGCATAAATTTTGAAAGCCCCGTTGGACTAGCTGCTGGTTTTGACAAGAATGGAGTCCTGACAGATATTACTCCAGGTATCGGATTCGGCTTTCATGAAGTAGGAAGTATTACAGCTAATGAATGCAGAGGAAATCCAAAACCAAGATTATTCAGAGTCCCTGAAGATGAAGGAATAATAGTTAATTATGGGCTGCCAAATGAAGGATCTGAAAGAATAGCAGAGAGAAAAAAAAAAAAAAAATTTAGATTCCCAATTGTAATAAATATCGCAAAGACAGATGATAGTAAAATAAAAGGAGAAGATTCAATAGAAGATTATTATAACTCTTATACCATAATGAAGGATATTGGAAGTTATATAACAATAAACATAAGCTGCCCAAATGTTGGTGATGGAAGAAGTTTTGAAGATCCTAAATTATTGGAAAAGTTATTAAAAAAAATAGGAAAGACAAATAAAATTATTTTTTTAAAACTCTCTCCGGATATAAATAAATTAAAATTAAATAAAATAATCAGCTTAAGTAAGAAATACTCTATCTCAGGTTTTGTTATCTCTAATTTAACTCATGACAGGAGCAAATTAAAAAATAAAGAAATAAATAAAGGAGGAGCAGTAAGCGGTAAAGTTTTAAAGGATAAATCTGATTCATTAATTAAATATGTCTACAGAAAAACAAAAGGCAGGTTTGTTATAATTGGTGTCGGAGGGATATTCAACGCAGAGGATGCTTACAAAAAGATAAGAAATGGCGCCTCTTTAGTCCAGTTGATTACAGGAATGATTTACAAAGGTCCTGGAATAGTAAAGGATATAAATAAGGGATTAGTTAAGTTGTTAGAGAAAGATAATTTAAAAAATATAAAAGAAGCTGTTGGTTTGGATGCATAAAAAAAAGAGGTTGCTTGGATTAAGCAGGGAGCTTGGAATTTTCCAGGTTACAATTGCCGGTGTAGGTATAATTCTGGGAGCAGGAATATATGCTTTGCTGGGTGTTGCTGCTGGAACATCTGGAAATGCCACATGGCTCGCATTTTTTATCTCTGCTTTAATCGCCTTATTCACAGGGTTGAGTTATGCTGAATTATCATCTATTTAAAGGAGATGCAGGAGAATATGATTACATTAAAACTGCCATAAATAAAAAATATGCTTTCTTTGTTGGAATGAGTATTATTATAGCTGGTTTTATCAGTGCAGCTGCAGTTGCCCTGGGATTTGCAGGTTATTTTACTCAGTTAATCTCCATGCCCATTATCATTGCAGCTATTCTTCTTATTTTATTAATGACCTTGATTAATTTTATTGGAATAAAAGAGACAAGCTGGTTTAATACTGTCTCAACTTTAATTGAATTCTCAGGACTAGTAATTATAATCATTCTTGGTTTGAAGAATTTTGGGAGCGTCAATTATTTAGAAATGCCAAAAGGAATTTCAGGGGTGTTCAGCTCTGCTGCTTTGGTATTCTTTGCTTACATGGGTTTTGAAAGCATTGTAAAGCTCGGAGAAGAAACTAAGAACCCCTCAAAGGTTATTCCCAGAGCTTTATTATATTCAGTTGTTATCACTGCCGTTTTATACGTCTCGGTTGCTATGGCTGCTGTGAGCGTTATAGGCTGGGAGGAGTTGCATCAGAGCAAGGCTCCATTAGCCACAGTTGCAGCTGCTGTTCTGGGAAGCAAGGCTTTTGTGTTGTTGGGTATTATAGCCCTATTTTCAACCTCAAACACAGTTTTGATAACTCTGGTCGCTACTTCAAGAATGGTATATGGGATGGCTAAGGAAAAATCATTGCCAAAATTTTTATCTTTAGTTCATGAAAGGACAAGAACCCCATGGACTGCTATTCTAATTATCATGCTGTTGGCATTATTATTTGTACTCATAGGGGATATAAGCATAGTTGCCAATCTTACTAATCTATTCTTATTCATAACATTTGCCTCTGTCAATTTAAGTTTGTTAGTATTGAGATATAAGCTCAAGAATACCAAAAGAAGTTTTGTATGTCCTGTTAATATTAGAAGATTCTCTGTTGTAGCATTTTTAGGTTTTTTAAGTTCTTTAGGGATGATTGTATTTGTATTATTAAATTTATTTTAGGTTAAGTAGGGAATTATCACCTTTAGCGCATTAATTATAAATTGAATCCCCATCACAAGGACTATTAATCCCATTAACCTTTCTATAACCCCAGTTCCTGTATGGCCCACTACTCTTTTGAAGTAAGTAGCATTAATCAAAACAAAATAAGAGATTATGGAGATTATTGCTGCTATTGCTAGTAATCCCATTCTATCCGCATAGCTTGTAGCCTGGCTTGTCCACACTAAAGCAGTTGTTATCGCCCCTGGGCCTGAAAGCATTGGAATTGCCAGGGGTATTATAGATATGTCCTCCTTCTTTATAGATTCCTTTTTTTCTTCATCTATCAGCTTTGATCTGGGATAAAGCATATGGAATCCTATAATGGATATTAATAATCCTCCTGCAATCTGGAATGCCTCCAAGGTTATGCTGAATATGTTGAATATTAATGTTCCTGATATCATGAAGAAGATTAATATTAATGCAGATGTGATAGAGGCTTTTCTTGCCATATTTCTTCTCTGTCTTTCTGAATTTTTCCCAGACAAACCAAGAAATACCAAAGCAGTGCTAAAGGGGTTGACAATTGCAAACAGCCCTACAAAAGCAAGCCATAAAAATCCAAAATCAAATGATTGCATGGGGAAAAATTTATTTTTTTGCTTAAATAAGTTGCTATAAACTCAAGAATAATTACAAAACCCTGATCTCCGGCTTTTCAAAGTATTTTGCTTTTTCTTTGTCAAAGTATTTCTGCATAAATTCTTCAATTGTTCTTAAATCCCTGAGAACCATTACAAACACCCTATTGTTTTCAATTCCTGTTTTATGCCCCTCCCATTTCTCCTCAAATTTCCTTAAATTATTTTTGTCAGTTACAGGAGGACCCCACCTCTTTATCTTTTCGCTTAATGGCTGGGAATCAATGATGAACCAGAATATCACTATCTCCCCATATTCCCATCCGTATTCTATTATGTTAAATCCATGCTGCTCCATCTCTTTGGCAAGTGACTCAATTGTTTTTAATAATTTAGCGCCTATTACATCCCTCTTCCCTTCAATTGGCTTTCCATAGATATAAACCAGTTTATTATCCTCTTTTTTCTGCTCTAGAATGCTTAAATTCATTGATTTCGGCTCAAAAAACACATCAGAGGGATTTCTTAAAAACTCTTTTGATAACTCCACAAATTTATCATATTTTTCTTGTGACAATGCAGCTGCAGCATTTCTCTCAGGATTAACAGGGTCTACTAAAATTAAAGGGCTGTGCCTTTCCTTGTTTATAGCCCTCATCGCCTCTGCCAATCCAGGATAATGTCTTTTTACATCTATAAACTTCTTTTCAGGCCAGGCGGCAGAGTCTTTTATCAGATCAAAAAAATTATGATATCTTCCAATAAGCAGCTCACATACATATCCGGAAAATCCCTTTATAAAAGATTCAGCTCCATATAACCCATTAGATTTCATAAACTTCTTTAATAGCCTTACCTGGTCAGGATGTTTTATATTCTCCTTAGCCCATTTTGTGTGGAACGGAGACATGTCAGTAACATTAACCGCATCTTTTGGGTTGTTTATTGCTAAGACCGGTATTAGCTCCACAATAAATCTCCCTCTCCTTAGATGAAAATAGTCCCTAGAGCCATGAACTATGGTTATATTCTTTAACCTTGACTTTAATGCCTTGGAAATATCCTTGCCTTTATACTTGCTATATGGGAATTTTACAAAAATATCAACATCATGATCTCCTGAAAGCCATGTATTTTTTGCAAAGCTCCCTCCTAGCTCAACTTCCAGATTCGGGAGCTCTTTTTTCAGAGAATCAACTATAGAGGATACCTTCCTGTTTACCAAATACTTCTCCCATCTTGAAGGCGTTATTTCATTAAGAATTTTCATTGATTATACTAGTTAGTAAAGTTATATAAAATTTACCACAGCTTACCACAATGAGCTTGGAATTGTAATTAAGTCCTGGTTCCCTGTCATTATTACAACCTCTTTTATCCTTATCTTTACTACCTTGCCTTTTATCCCCCCTATTTTCATCTCTTTCCCTAGTTTGAAGCTTTTCCTTTTCTTGGAAAATAGCCCAATAAGGAGATTATGAAAAAAATCCTTTAAATCAAATAGCACTATGCTTATTGAAATTAATATCCCCAATATCATGATTATGAAAAATACTATACCAGTTATCCCTACTTGGTTTAGAGCCATGAATGCTGTTATTATATATGTTATGTATTTTACTAAATTTCCTATCAAGTCTTCTATCCTTAATGTTATCGGGGAGTAATCCTTGATTATTCTGTCCATTTCCAGTTCTTTTAAAATTCTTCTCGTTAATTTTCCAAGAAACCTTGCTATTATCAATCCTATGACTATTATCAATCCTGCTACTAGAATATTTGATATAACTGACTGCAGTATTGAAAAAAAAGCCATATTTATCAGTTATTTAAGTGATTTAAAAGATTATCTTAATATTTAAAAATATGAAGATTTCTTCAATTATATGACAGTAAACCCGGGAGTGGAATATCAGTTGGCTGAAGAGGAATTCCAGAATGCCTCTACAACAGAAGAGAAATTAAAAGCCCTACAGAAGATGTGGTCCACTGTTCCTAAGCATAAATCTAGTGAAGGACTTCAGAGGCAGATAAAACAAAAGATTTCAAAGTATAAGGAGTTGGCAAGAAAAGAAAAATCCTCCAAAAGGGGAGGGAAAAGCCTATCTCTTAAAAAAGAAGGAAGCGCCACTATCTCTATTATTGGAGTGCCAAATTCAGGAAAGTCCACTCTTTTGAAGAAATTGACAAATTCTAATGTCTTAATCGTGGATTATCCTTTCAGCACAGTTAAGCCAGAAGTTGGGACATTGAACTATAAGGGAATTTTGCTGCAGGTCATAGAGATTCCAGCTATTACTGAAAACTTTGAAAAAACCGAGAAAGGCCCCACTTATCTGGCAATAATGAGAATGTCAGATTTGATTATTATTATGGATGAGAATGTCAAGCTGGTTAAAAGAGAATTAAAAAATAATGATATCTACATTAAAACGTTAATTATTAATAAAAATGAAGATATTGAAAAAGTAAAAGATAGCATTTGGGATTTACTGGATTTGATAAAAGTTTTCACAAAGCAGCCGGGGAAGAAAAAAGAATATCCCCCATTAGCATTAAAAAAAGGCTCTACAGTTAGAAATTTAGCAGAGAATGTGCATAAGGATTTTGTGAATAACTTTAAGTTTGCAAGAATATGGGGAAAAAGTGTAAAATTTGATGGTCAGAGAATTGGAATAGAACATAAATTAAAAGATGAAGATGTGGTTGAATTTCACACCTCTTAGACAACCTTTTAAGCTTTTTTGTATTCCCCCTCAGATGAGTAGAAGAAGAGTTTCAGGATTGACAATGCTTTTGTCTGCAGCTGCTTTGGCTGTTGGTTGTGGAAATAGAGATTCTCCAACTGCTGTTGAAGAAGTTCCTGCTGTTGAAACAGAGTCAATGATTCTTACTTATACAGAGCATGCCAGGGTATTCTCTACAGGTCATGTTGTTTTTCATGGCATAGTCTATAATAATAGTGGTTTTGGTGGTAATCTTACTGGCTATTACCTCTTTAGAACTGTTAAGGAGGTTCCTGGGGCAAACCCTGATACTACAGAAAGCAGAGCTCCTATAAATTTGAGTAGATTTTTCTCCGAGGAAAAAGGTCCTTATCTTGGGGTTCTGGCAATAGGCCCATATGAGGAATTGGCCTGGTATATTGAACCTTTTATCCCTGAAGGTAGGATATTAGGAAACAGAACTCTGGAATTTGAGAATGATAGTCATGAAGTTATGACTATACATGACCAAAATTAAGTATATACTATATATGTGTTAAGTTTAAGTATTAGTTTTCTTTATATGTTTTGGGGGGGTGGAGAAAATGAAACTTGACTTATCTGTCAAGTTTGCTGGCAGATTAAAGAAATTAGCAAACGTGGATAAAAAAGAGATCTATAATGCAGCCTATGAGCTTGCAAAAAGGTATTCTAATTTTATTGATGGCGGAAAACTGAATGTATATCTATCCCAAAAAAAAGAGAAGACCAGGCAGGTGCCTTTATTTTACTGCAGGGCAAATTACTCCAACTCGGGAAATTACGTGTTTGCAAGCGGAAGGGAATATGGAATTACTCCCACATTAAACAGAACCTTCAGCAGAATACAGAGCAGGTTGGTGCAGAGAAAGGAGAAGGCAATTAACAGGGATACAATATTTGCAAAGTATACTGACTGGGAGTAATCTTGGAAAAAGATATAAATTGTCCTGGATAGATACTTTTATGAATATTGAGGATTTAAGAAGAGAGTACAGTAAAAAAGAAAGCATTATTAAAATTAGATTAAAAGATTTTGAAAACATTAGAGAAGATGAATGGTTCTATGAGCTGTGTTTTTGTATTTTAACTCCTCAGAGCACTGCGAGAGGAGCAGAAAGGGCAGTAAAAACCCTGAAGAAACTGGATTTTAAGAATAAAAACTTTGATCCTACCGATTATTTACTGGGAGAGATAAGATTCCAGAATAATAAGGGAAAATACCTAGTTGAAGCTAAGGGCAAATTTGAGGTTATTAAAAATAAAATAAAAAGCTCTGAAGATTCAAGAGAATTACGAGACTGGCTGGTTAAAAATGTAAAAGGGTATGGATATAAAGAAGCTGCTCATTTTCTAAGAAATATAGGGCATAAAGATTTGGCAATTTTGGACAGGCATATCTTGAAAAATTTGGTTAAATTGAAAGTTATAGAGGAAGTTCCTAAAAGTTTAACTCCTAAGGTTTATCTTGAAATTGAAGAGAAGTTTAAGAAATTTTCAAATTCAGTTAGCATCAATATGGATGAATTAGACCTCTTGTTCTGGAGCATGGAAGCAGGGGAAGTTTTCAAGTAGAAAAGCTTTAAAATCTGTTTCTTTAATAGAAAATAAAATGAGCACAGTAACTAGTGATGATTCGCTTGTATTATATCGTAGAGACCTAGAAGGTTCTGATTCTGATCCTCTCTCTAGGGAGCAAGAGGTTGAATTAACCAGAAGAATCAGATTATATGGTGATGAAGAAGCACGATGGAGGCTTTATACAGCAAACACAAGATTTGTAGTTGGTGTTGCAAAACAATACCTAGGTTATGCTGAAATGTATGGTTTATCTCTTCTAGAGCTTGTAAGTGAAGGAAACATGGGTCTGCTTGAAGCTACAAGAAGATTTGATGAACGAAGAGGATTTAAATTTATCACCTATGCTGTCTGGTGGATAAGGCAATCAATTTTGGAATCACTTTCTCACCAACCTATAGTAGGAAGATCCACCTCATTACCAAGTGATATTAGAAAAGTTGATAGAGCAATTTCCATATTGGAGCAGAGATTGGGAAGATCTCCTGATATGGGGGAAATATCCAAACAGGCCAGGATGAAGGAATGGGTAATGCTTCGTGCAATATATGGCAGGAGAGATGTGAGCCTTGACTCCCCTCCAAAATGTTATGATGAAGACAGCTCTTTTTATGATTTCTTAGAGGATGATAGTTTTGAAAGCCCTGATGAAGGAATACAAAGAACAGAACAGGAAGAAGGAATTGAATATCTGCTTGGATGCCTGGATGAAAGGGAAAGAAAGGTTATTAGGATGTATTATGGTCTAGAGGGTAATGAGCCAATGACTTTAGAAAAAATAGGCAGTCTTATGGGAGTAACAAGAGAAAGGGTTAGACAAATTAAAGAAGAGGCCCTAGGAAAGATGAGGGGTAGAGCAAAAAGGGAAGAATTTTCTTTAAGTGATGTCTTGTCTGAAGGTTAAAAGCAACATTTTTAAGATAATTCTTTTATTAATAATCTGGAGGTTAAAATGGTAAAAAAGGATTTGGTTTTATTCAGATTAGAGGGATGTCCATATTCCGCTAAAGTAGAAGAAGCCCTGGATAAGAAAGGGTTAAAATACAAGAAAATAGAGGTTCCTGGAGATCATAGCGAAAGAAAGACATTAAAAAAAATATCCGGACAAACTTCAATCCCTGTCTTGCTGCAGGTAATCGGAGCTGAAAACCAGGATGATGATATTATTGAATTTTTAGAAGAAGAGTATTAAAATGTCTTTGGCTGATAGGTTAAATGAAGTCTTTCCTTTCAGCTTTAGCTTTAGTTTAAGGAAGAAGGATTCCTATTCTGTAGAATCTGTTTTGGACAGATATTTTGTTTATAGATATAATAAAGATAAAAAACTCTTTGAAATATTGGATAATCTAGATGAAGAAGCAAAATACAAAAGAGAAAAAACATTCTATGAAGATTTAAGGGATAGTGAAGATTTGACAATATTGAGTGCCACTGAATCTGAGTTAGGGCCTGGAGTTCTTGGAACTTATGATCCTAGGAGCAATATTATAAGGTTGCTTTATAGTCTGGCCGCTGATGAGATGAGAAAAACAAGAGATCACGAGTTAATGCATCAATACAGAACAGTTAACGGGTTGAGGGTTTATGATAGGGCGCGAGAAGAGCATGAAACAAGAAAAGAAACTAATACGCTTGAATCAGGATATTGAAAGGTTCTTTGAAGAGTTAGAAGATTTTGGAAAAAAGAATAATATGTTTAATATTCCAAGAGAAACTGCAGAGTTTATTTTTAAACTGTTAAAAGAGAAAAAGCCTGAAACTATTTTGGAAATAGGAACTTCTAATGGTTATAGCACTTGTTGGATAGCTTTAGCTTGTCCAAAAGCTAAAATAAAAACCATTGAAATAGATGGAGAAAAAATAAGATTAGCTGAAGATAATTTCAGAAATTTTGATAATATTGAAATATTAAAAGGAAATGCTATTGAAGTTTTAAAAAGCTTGAATGAAAAATTTGACTTTGTTTTCATTGATGGAACTAAAAAGGAATATGTTAAATACCTGGAGTTGCTTAAGCTGAATAAAAGCGCAGTAATAGTTGCAGATAATATAATCTCACATAATATAAGAGAATACTCATTAAAAGCCAAAGAGATGTTTAAGTCAAAAACCCTGAATATCGGAACCGGATTAGAGGTCAGCTATGTTTGAGCATAATTTAAGCCCATTTGTATTCCAAATAGGAGGATTTGGCATAAGATGGTATAGTCTTGTTTATATTTTCGGATTTTTACTGGCTGCTTATTTTTTAAAAAAGAATAAAGAAAAATTAAGCATCACAGATGATGATATCTCCAACTTTGTTATTTATCTTATAATTGGTGTTGTTTTAGGGGCAAGGTTATTTCATACTTTAGTTGTTGATTTTGCCTTTTATTCCCAAAATTTAATTGAGATTCTTAAAATATGGCATGGCGGAATGAGCTTTCACGGCGGTTTAATTGGCGCTATAATAGCAACATATTATTTCAGCAGGAAGAAAAATATTAGCTTCGGAGTATTAGCTGACATCTTAAGTATTCCAGCCATTCTGGCTTTAGCTTTGGGTAGGTTGGCTAATTTTGTAAATGCAGAGCTGATTGGGAAAATTACAGATGCCAGCTGGTGCGTTAATTATCCTAATGTTGAAGGTTGCAGGCACCCATCTCAGATTTATTCCTCTATCTATAGGTTTTTGATATTCTTTTATTTGTTTATTATCAATAAGAAAGAGTTTAAGCCTGGTTTTATATTCTGGAATTTTATATTCTTTGAATCTATCGGCAGGTTTATCGTAGATTTTTATAGAGAAGATGTTTTATATCTCGGTTTAACTTTAGGGCAGATATTAAGCATCATTTTGGTTGTTGTTTCTATAGTTGTGTTTATTAAGTATTATAGGGATGATTGTAAGAAGTTATTTGGAAAGTCTTAAAAATAAATCAATGTTATTATAATTATGGAATACAAGCAGGTAATTATTGTTAGAAAAGATTTAAAGATGGAAAAAGGAAAAATAGCTTCCCAGGCCTCTCATGCTTCTGTTGATGCTGTTCTTAAGTCTGATAAAAAGATAGTAAAGGAGTGGAGAAATCAGGGAATGAAGAAGTCAATATTAAAAGTCAATGATAAAAAAGAATTATTAGTCTATTTGGATTTGGCTAAAAAAGCCGGATTGAAAACCTCATTGATAACTGATGCAGGTAAAACCGCTTTTCACAGCACTTCCACAACTACATGTTTAGCTATAGGCCCTGATGAAGAAAAAAAAATAGATTTGGTTACTGGAAACTTAAAGTTATACTAACATGCCCCCTTATGCTTCTTAAGGTATTTTTGGTGGTATCCTTCTGCTTCATAGAATATTTTAGCTTTCTTTACTTCTGTTACTATTTTATCCCCAAAATTTTTCTGAGCCTCTTTTTTTGATTTCAATGCCATTTCTTTTTGTTTTTCAGTATGATAAAAAATTACAGATTTATACTGGGTTCCTATATCCAACCCCTGTCTATTCCTTGTCGTTGGATCATGAATCTTCCAGAATAATCTTAGCAATTCTTCATAAGAGACTATTCTTGAATCAAAAGTAACTTCCACAACCTCTACATGTTCTGTTTTGTCTGTGCAAACCTCTTCATAGGAAGGATGTTCTAATCTCCCTCCCATATAACCCGCTCTAGTGGAAATAACTCCTTTTACTTTACCAAATTTATCTTCTACCCCCCAGAAGCACCCTGCTCCGAAAGTTGCTTTTTCCATTTAGAATTAAAATATCTTCTATTATTAATTTGTTTCTGTAGAACCTTTCTTATGTTTTGGAAAATAAGGGCAGTTTAAGCAACCACAACCACAGCATTCTTTTTGAGCTAATAACTGCTCCCTAGTCATTGGTGTTGGTTTCATAAAAAGTTAAAGAACATACCTCTTTTAAGATTTACTTAAAAAAGAAAAAGAAAGAAACTAATTCTTCCTCATTTTCTTACAGTCTCCGCAGCTACCTGTAGCTAAGTAAACTACTCCTGCCAGGATAAACAATGCTGTCCACCACTGTATGTTCCAGAAGTTCCATACATTAATATCCCTTAACAAGAACAATACACCAAGTACAAGAAGAAGAATACCTAATACTTTCCCACACTTCTCACATGAGTTCATCATTTGGGATACACCCCCTTATACAACTTAGATGTTGAATTTCATATATAGATATATGGATTTAATCAGGAATTAAGAAACATACCTATAAAAAAATCAATACTTAAACCTTCTTATCACCAAAAGTAACGTAAATAGGTTTATCGTTCATCGTAACTTAACT
>CAZDKM010000021.1:0-12740 GCA_964505985.1 Candidatus Woesearchaeota archaeon | reverse complement strand
GAAACAGTAACCTTATTCACAGAAAGAAACTTTCCTGAGGGGATATGGGGCTCTTTTAATACCTCAATGACAATAAGGGCAAGTTATTACTTTGATATTTTTGAAGAGCCTGAAAATTATATAGTAGTCCAGACAAAAAGTGAAAATATAGATACTTATTCTATAAGATTAAAAGAAATTATAGATACTGTAAAGCTCAAGACAGGAAAGCCAAAAGTAAACATAGTAGCATTCAGCATGGGCGGCTTAGTAACAAGAAGATATATCCAGATATTTGGCACTGATAGTGTTGATAAAGTAATCCTAATAGGAACCCCAAATAGTGGAATTGGGGGGGATATTTCAAATTTCTGCCCTTTAGTAGGAGAAAAGCTTGAATGCAGGGACATGAAGGCGGGCAGTTTGTTCATGAATAAGCTGAATAAAGGCCCCCAGTCAGTTATAAACATAACCAATATTGTTGGCACTGGATGTGAAATGAATGGAAAAATAGGTGATGGGGCTGTCTTAGAAGAAAGAGCTTTATTAAAAGGAGCAGAGAACCATATTATAAATGGCACTTGCAGAAGCCTTGTAAAGCCCCTACATCTAGATTTAAGGAATCTAGACCTTTATCCTGAGGTTTATGACATAATAATAAACGCATTGAAATAATTAGGCAATAATCAAATCTTAAGAAAGGACTGCCAAGCCACGTAAAAGGAGGCATAAAAGATGCCACTAAAGAATTAATTAAAGAAAATATTCTTATACCTAAGCAAACATCATATAGACTACATATCTCCCTAAATCCTAAAAAAAGAAAGGAAATTGAAAAATATATTAAATAAAAAATTATCCTGATTCCTTAATAAGCCTAATACTCGTAACTAAAGCCCAGATCCATACCCCAATAACCAATGGGATTCCTACTATTACGAATATAAGTGGAATTCCTACTAGAAACAGAACTAGCTGAATTATACCCTCCCTAGTCCTACCCCCTACTATTGTCCCCAGTCCTGGCAAGATCAGGGCATTCAATATTAAGGCAGCTATAGCTAATGCCTGTGTAGGCTTTTTAGTAGCACTAGAACTGGCTGCATTCCTCCTAGTTATTCTCCTTGTTCTCCTCTTTACCATGCCTATATCTCATGAAAGATTCTTTATAAATTTTTATAACTGATTTAAAGTAGTTAAAAAACTCAAGAATACCCTTATATATCTTAAAAGCATGCCTTAAACATGGATAAGGAGTCCTGGGCAAAATTAAAGAAAGAGCTCAATAAAATACCCCTGCAGGAAAAACTTTTATATCTAAGAGGGATATTAAGGAATGTTAAAGAAAAAGAGCTAAGAGAAGAGATATTATTAGAAATTAGAAAAACCCAGGAAATAATTGATAATGAAGCCCCCCAAGGAATCCAAAGACAAATAGAAATCCCAATCCCAGAGCCCCCAAGAAGGCAGCATCCAGGGTCTTTAGAAGAGGAGGTTGGAGAAGCCCCCACCCCTGAAAGAGGAGTAGGAGGGACGTATGGGATGAACAAGGAGCTGGAGAAAGTCAATATATATGGAAGAGAAAAAGAAAATTTATATGAAGAAGTCCATAAATACGGAGTTAAAAAAGATGGCTCCCCTCTAGACATGATGAGGGAAGGGGAAAGAAAAGCAGAAGAAGATTATAGCCTAAGGAAAGATTCAATATTAGAAAGGGAATCAACAAGAAAAAAAAGAGGAGATGAGGTAATGTACAGATGAAATTCGACAATGATTACTGGCACAGCCTTGATAGGCAGTATATAGAAAAATTAGATGTTAGTGCTAAGAATCTTGGTATTTCAACTCCTCCAATGAGAGATCAATTAGAAAGTATTAAGACTAGAATCTTTCAGGGTGCTTCCCAGATAGAGCTTGGTTTTATAGGAGCTGGAAAAGGGAGCATGGGCCAGGGAGCTCCAACCCCTGAGATGTATGGCAGGGAAGAAAGAGAAGCAATAAGGCAATTGGCAAGATTAAATGAAGTTGAAACCTCAACACATGTAGCTCCAAATGTTCAGGGCTTTGCTGGTTTAGGTGAAAGAGGTTTTAGTGAGGAAGCCAGAGAAAAAAATCTAATGGAAGTCAAGAGAACCATAGATTTTGCAGCTGATGTTGCTCAGGGCGGTCCTGTTGTTCTTCATACTGGAGAATTTCCAAGAGCAATCAGCAAATTCAAGGAAGAAAAATTTGAGGCTTATCCTGGAGAGGAAAAAAGACAGATTCACTACCTCGTAAATGATAAAACCGGAGAGATTAGAAGAGGAGTAAGAGAAGATGAGGAAATCTGGATACCCAGAATAAAAGGGATACTAAAAGATGAAAATGACAAAGAGAAATATGTGGATTTATATGGAGAAAGAGTTCCAGTATATGAATATGAGACAGACCCTGAAACAAGAAGCATTAAGGTTGATAAGTATACCTTCTCCCAGTTTAAGAAAGATCCGAAATTCCAACAAGAGTATAGGTTCAAGGAGTCAGATGAAGATGCCGCAGCTCTCGCATTCTATAAAGAGCAGTTAAAAGCAGAGCAACTGCAAGCCCTAGGTCAGGCAGATGAGTATGAGAACCATTACAAAAGTGCATTAGAAGATAGAGGTAAAATTATAAAAAGTTTGAAATTCTATGAAAAGTTAGAACGAATCCCTGGGATAGACAAAGAAAAGTTAAAAGAAACATTGAAAACAAATGTGCCATTTATGCCTCCAGAAGAAGTTGAGCCTGTTTCTTTCTTAAAAGAGAGGCTTAGAGAAACAGAGAAGAGAATGAATTATGGGCAGGAAATTGCAATTTCAGGCAGGAAAAACGCTGCGAGAATCCAGGATGAAATGGATCATACAGAACCAATTAAAGAATATGGTCTGGAAAAATCAGCAGAGACATTAGCAAGAGCAGGGATATATGCAATGCAAAAAGAAAAAGAAATACATAGATTAAAAGGAGAGAGAGAAAGACCATTATTTATAGCTCCAGAAAACATCTTTCCAGAAAATGGTTATGCAAGTCATCCTCAGGAGTTAAAAGAATTAATCCTAAAATCAAGAGGAGATATGAAAAATATATTATGGAAGAATGGAGGACCAACAGATAAAGGAAAAGAAGTAGGGGTTTATTCTGAAAAAGATGCAGAAAGAGCAGCTAGTGATCATATAAGAGCAACATTTGACATTGGACATCTAAATACATGGAGAAAATATTTTCAAGGAGATGAGAAAGAATTTCATAAATGGATAAAAGACCAGGTTGATGATTTAAACAAGGCAAAAATAATCGGCCACATCCATCTAAGTGATAATTTTGGTTATTATGATGAGCATGTAGATCCAGGAGAGGGCAATGTTCCTATCCCGCAATTCATAAAGCAGATGAAAGAATCCGGATATAAGGGAAAGATGATTATCGAGCCTGCTCATCAGGATATAAGGGCCTGGACTAAATTTATGAGCAATTTTGCATCTCCAGTCTATAGGACTAAGTTATGGACAGAAGAGGATACTGGATTCTTCAAGGGAAAAACATATTCCCCAACCTATATTGTTGGCGGTTATGCACCAGATTCCGGAGGGGAAGAAACTGACTGGAGATTATGGAGTGGAATTAGGTTAGAATAAAAACATTAATAAAGAATAATTTATAGTTTAATTAAGAGGTGATGAGATGGATTTTTCTGTAGATAGAAGAGATAGTAACATAAATATTCCTGATAGAGATTTAGAAATTGCAAAAAGGTTTGCATCTAAAGTATATAAAGAGTTTGGAAAATTTGTTTCTGGTATAGTCTTGTTTGGCTCTGTAACTAATTTAGTAAAAGATCGGAAAGGTGATATTGATATATTAATAATAATAGATGATGTTCATATTGTATTAGCTCCTGAGGTGATGGAAACTTATAAAATAATTGTAGAAAAAGCAATTGTTGAGGTTAGCAACAAAATACATGTGCAGACTATGAAATTTACCAGCTTCTGGGAGTATGTAAGATCAGGAGACCCAGTTGCAATTAATATCCTGAGAAGCGGTGTTGCTTTAATAGACACAGGATTTTTCGATCCTTTGCAATTATTATTAATGCAGGGGAGGATAAGGCCCAGCAGGGAATCAATCTATACTTATTACAACATGAGCTTTGCAAGTTTTAATAATTCTAGCAGGCATTTGCTGAAAGCTATGGTGGATCTATACTGGTCTGCAATAGATGCAACTCATGCAGCCTTAATGAGAATCGGAGAAGTTCCTCCTAGCCCAGAACATGCAGCAGATATGTTAAGGCAGAAAATGGTTAAGAACAAATATCTGCATCCAAAATATGCTGTATTAATGAATGATTTATATCTGATTTCTAAGAAAATCTTAAAAGATGAGATAAAAGAAATCTCTGGTAGTGAATATGATAAGTATAGGGAAAGAACAGAGGAATATCTAGGTATAATAAAAAAGTTTATAGAAAAAAGAAAATAAAAAAATTAAACTTTAACGAGTGTTTCTACAAACTTTGTATAAACATCACTATAAGCAGACCTTCTATCATGCAAATCTTTTCTTAATAAAGGATCAATCGCTTGGTCATATAAAAGTTTAGCCTGAGTATTTTGGAAAAGATCATTTAGTGATATTCCAGATGCTGGATTTAGTATATGCGCCCAGTTTAAGTTACCACTTGAAATCCCTTCCAAAAAACCTACAGCCAACCTATCTCTTATAGTTTGTAAGTTTGGCGTTGCTAGTAAGATTTGATCTACTGCTTCACCTACTGAGTTTCTAGCATTAATTCTTGACATATTATCATGACCCCCTTAATTATCTCTATCATATTTTCCTAAGAGACTATCAACTTCCCCACTTTCAACTCTTCCGTCTCTATTGGCATCTGCTTCCCTTCCTAGTCCATTTCTAACCCTAACAAACTTCTTATAATCAGGATCTCTCATGCCTGGAATAGATACTGCTGAACCAGGTACAACTGTACCCTCAATACCAGCATCTCTTAACAAATCATTAAGATATTCTATACGACTATCCTCTACAGCCTCTCCTTTTCTACCAAGAATTTCCGCAGCTAATTTATCTAACCTAGTGCTATTATACCCAGATATAGTAGGACTTGGTGTCATACTTCTAGGTCCTGCACATGCAGTTAATCCTATAACTATAACAGGAACTACATAATTTCTAACTCCCCTTAAAGTATTATATTTCATCTTAATATCCTCCTTTTACTTACTTTATAGTAGTAATAGTATTATTTAAAGCTTTCTATTTTAAAAAATAGACAAAATAACCAACTATTCTAAATGTGAAGAAATAGCATCTAGAAGCTTATAAGCAGCTTCCACAGACTTCTTATTCTTGGGCACTTTTATATGGATATCCCCTAATTTAATCTCTATCAATTCATCTGTTTTTTCCTCAAAATCTGGCTCTATAATCTCCTCCTTAATTCCAGTATTATCCCTCTTAAGCGGCTCAAAAGATAATAAAGTATCAGGAATAGGAGTTATCAAATCAGGCAGACTATCTCCAGTAGGCTCTTTCATTCTTTTATCTTTAATCCCTAATAAATAAACCTTTGAGCCCTCCATGGCAAATTCCACCTCTTTATCGCCATACTCATCAACTAAATCCTGCCCCACATTCCCCACTATCCTCAACTCATTATCCCCCATCTTAAACCCATCGCTAAAAACCCTTCTATTAGCGATGGTATCAATCATATCATCCCTGACTATCTTATATTCCTGTATCTTTTTCTCTCTATGATTCATTGTCAAAGAATCCTTATCCAATTTATATGTATCTGCATAATTAATATTCCCAGAATCTAAAAATCCATATACTGATCTCAATACCATTTCATTATCATCAAAAGAAATAACTCCAGAAATGCTCGGGCTTACCATTTTCTGCACTATCAAAGCAGGATTATTGCCCTCTGAATAAGCAATGTTCCATAACTTTTTTATTGAATTAATTAAATTTTTGCTTCCCCTGACATTTAAAATAGTGCTTTTCTCAGATAATTTATCCCCAGAAATCCTTATAACAACAGAAGTTGAATCCCTTCCAGCTTTTATCAGTGAAAAGGTTGATCTGCTAACTCCCTGTATATCAGGATTAACATTGATATTTTCATAAGCCTCTTCTATCTCCCTTTTTAAACCATCAGGAATATCAGCCTCAGATATGGGATATTTGGAATTCTTGGCATTTTCTATAAAAGTTTTAAAAGCCTCCCTTGTAACGCAAAAAGCAGGAGGAACTGGAAAGCTTGACTGGTAAAGCCTGCTTAAAGAAACAGCTTTATCTCCCACAGAATCTGTGTCTGTATCATCAATCTCGCTCAACCATAAAGTGTTAGACATGGATCTAAAAGAATTGTATGTCTAAATAAATGTTTCTAATTAAGTTTTTTAATCTGTATAGAATAAGTCCCAGGCAATCTTGGAGTTGCTAGTCTTAACGCCTTTCTTGCTGTTTCTGTTCCATTGCTTAAAACTCTAACACTAAACAAGGCTTTCCCCTGTTTAGTCTGCACTGCCAATCCCACAGTCCTTCCAAATGAGTGAGCCATACCTGTCTGCAGTCTATCAGCATGAGCTCCTGAAAGCATTTTATTCTCCCTTAAAACATGATGAGGATATAATAACAATTTCAAATAATAAGATTTCTGCCCTAAACCTTCCTGTAATTTTCTGTTAACAACCTGTCTTGCAGATTCTATGGCATTATGCCTTATCTGCCCTCTTTCTTTTGCAACTAAAACTATCTCATAGTCATATTTTCTTTTAACATCTCCCATTTCATATCTCACTACTTTAGAAGTTGGAACAGTCTTAATATAAGCCCTGGCCTTTACCTTAGACTTCCTAGTATAGGGTCTTGTCCTATGTCTGTAGCATTTGCCTTTTCTTAATGTTGCCATATTTTAATTCTAAAAAATAGAGTTTATAAAACTACCTATGATGTATGGATTCTATACCTAAACATTCCATACCTATCATCTCCTGACTCTTGTAAAATAAGAGCTTCTGGCACTTGTCCTATTTCAAGATAGATCACTGGTGTGGGTTTTGTTGATTTTTCTCTAGACTCCCACTGACCATTCCTATCAACTATAAGGTCTATTCTTAATCCAGTGCATACAAGGCCTCTCCTTCTTACCTCACCAAGTACAGCATCTAAACCTCCTTCAAATAATTTCTCCCCCAGACTGATTTCCATGCAAGAACTTCGCTGAGTCATATTGTTAAAAACTCAAATAAATATATAAATTTATTTCTTCTGTAATCACTATTTTACATTATTCTATCCATAAAAATACAGAATCTTCTTCACTTCCTCAAAAACTTCTTTGGAAAATACCAATGACATATGTCCTATGTATTTAAGCTTTATATTATGCGCATTTTTTAAATGCCCTGATCTGATAGAAGTTATATGATCATGTTTAGATTCAATGACATAAAATCTGTCTTTTCTGACATTCTTTTTATGTAATTTCTTGATAAAATCACTTCCAGGCATCATTTGTTTTGCAGATTCTGAAAAAAAAGCTAATCTCGCAACATTAGTTCCATGAAAAGGGCATCCCAATGAAATTAGCTTAACTATCCTGTGTTTATAATTTTGGTAATAATACAGCCCCAATAATCCTCCCATGCTGTGCCCTATTAGAATAAAATCCCTAATACCATTGCTTTTTATGTATCTATCCAATTTCCCAGCTAAATCCTCAACCCTTCCAAGATTATACCCAAAATCAGGAATATAAACAGAATATCCCAATTTCTCAAGTCTTTTCTTCAAAACTATTAAAGACAAGCTTCTAGCCATCCATCCATGCAACAAGACTATAGGTGTATCTTTATTTCCTCTCTTAACCTTCTTAACCTTGAAAAAGGGGTTTAGTATAAAAGAGATATAATTGAGAATATGAAGGGTTAATTCCATTGCTATAAAAACAACTAAATTTCCCATAAAATATTAAAGAAATTCTTAATTATAAATCAATCGAAAATATTATTAAATAATAGGTTATAGGGAAAATATGTATGAAACAATAAGAGAAGCAACTCCATATGTCTTGGGGTTTATCTTACTTGTATATTTATGCGACATAACAGCAAGGACTATTGTGATTGAGGGGGTAAGAAGAAAGGCAAACAGAGGCAGCATTCCACAATCATTAAAAGATGCCATTGTCCATCCAGTAAGGTCTAAAGATGAAACAGCAAGGTTAGAAAGGGAGATATATGAAGATGAATCGTACACACCAGCCTTTTAGAGCAAAAACAGACAGGGAAAATTTAGCATTAAAAGTTGCTTTACTCTTATTGATTACACTACCTCCAGTTTCTGTGAACCTCAGCGCTTATTATGTGACAAAGTGGGGAATTGAAGATTCTGCAACTGCCAGAAGAAATCTTGGGATAGATGAAATAGATTCATTTAAAGATTTTGTAGGGCATATTTACTCTGGAAAGCTAGGGGAATATTTAGCTTACAGAAATTACCAAGGAAAATAATTATAAATGCTTGAACTAATTCTTAATCATGCCAAAAAGGATTCCAAAGAGATTAAAGCAAGAAATAGCCCTTGAAAAAGTAAAAACATTATTCAAAGAGGCATCCAAACAAAAAGACCTAAAATTAGCCAATAGATATGTAGACATAGCAAGAAAAACAGCTATGAAGGTTAATTTAAAAATTCCCAGAGAATTAAAAAGAAGGTTCTGCAAGCATTGTTACAGCTATTTAATCCCTGGAAAGAATTGCAGGGTGAGAATTCATAAAAACAAAGTGATTTATTATTGCTCAGACTGTAAAAAATATGCAAGATTTATTCTTAAACATTAACTAGAAACCCCAACAGTAATTTCCCTCATTCCTTTCATTGGGATTCTATGAGAAACATTCATTATTTCAATTGCTATGATCTTATTATCTTTAGTCATATCAACTACCATATCTTCATCTATCTCTTTGCTTATTTCATACTTCCCTTCCTGGAATTTTATCCTCATTATATCATTTTTTTTATCAAAATTTATCTTCATTTTCTAACATACCTCTCTGGTTTAGTATAATAAGCAGTAATCACTTTATAAGTCTTTTCATCAACAGTTTCAAAAACTACTCTTAGTAGCTTATCTCCAAAAATTTTATGTACAATTTTTCTATTGTTTCTTCCTCTGATAATTTCAACAGGGCTTAATAAAGTTGATTCAATTCTTTGCTTATCTATCTTCCTATCCAATAATGTCTTCTCCGCATAATCCGTATAATCAATTTTCATTATAATAATTTAAGAGATAAAGTATTTATTATTTTCTAAAAATTATTTTAACCTCTCATACAAATTTCTCCATTTATCTTTCAAGAAATACTTTTCCTTGACCATTAAATGTGAGAATCCCCTTTTCCTTAATTCTTTAGTCACAACCCCTCCTTTATGAGGATGCTTATACAATTTAGGCAGAGGAGAATTAAATCCATGCATGTAATGCACTAGTTCATGGGCTATAGTCAAATCAACCATGTATTCCGGGACTTCTAAATTTTTAAACAGTCCATTAATCACAATTTCAGAATCTCTTCCCTTTTTAGAAATATGCCCGAATTTATTCTTCCACTTTCCCTTAAACCTTATATGCACGTCATTTTTTCTCGGCACTTCAGGAAATAAAAAATTCCAGATTTGATCCAGCCTGTTTTCCAGCCATTCATTATCCCTCATAATCATTAGAATAAATAAGATTTTATAAACTTTTCATTGAATCAAAAACTAAAAAGATCTTTTGCTTTCTTAGGTAATCCCTTTATCACTAATAATGCTAAAGGAGCAGCCCAGTTTGCTGTTCTTTCTACAAAATCCCAAATAGGATCCCCAGCAATAGGCCTGCTTAATGCAGTGGCAAATGCCCACAAAGTTGCCCAGATCAAAACTAGTCTGATAGGCCACAACAAAGCTAAAAAGGCTACTATTACATCCAATATTCCAATTAATGGCAATAATCCTACTGCAGCAGATCCAGAAAATCCAAAAGATGTGATTAATGGTATCCAGCTTTCTTTACCCTGCAGTGCAAAAATCCCATGACCTAAAAAGGTTCCAAAAATGCCTATCCTTAATATCCATTCCGCTTGCATTATTTTATTCATAATTAAATAATTATCAGCTTAACTTGTTTAAATACTTTGCCAAAACAACTCATCAAAAATTTTAAATACTAAATAAATTCTAAATTACTAAATGAACATTATTTGGATCTATACAATTATAAGTGTTCTAATTGTAAGCTTGTTATCTTTGATTGGAATATTAACTTTATCCATAAAAGAAAAAGTGCTGAATAGGATCCTGCTTTATTTTATAAGCTTCTCAGCTGGAGCATTATTTGGGGATGCATTTCTTCATCTGATTCCAGAAGCAACTGAAGGAGGACTCAGTTTAAAGATCTCAATTTATATTTTAATTGGAATAATAATCTCATTTATTGTTGAAAAAATAATAAGATGGAGGCACTGCCATATCACTCATAAAGATCATAAGCATCCCTTTGCGATTATGAATCTGCTTGGAGATGCAGTTCATAATTTTCTAGATGGGATTATTATAGGAGCTAGTTACCTAGCTTCAATTCCAATAGGCATTGCGACAACAATAGCAGTTATCCTGCATGAAATACCCCAGGAAATAGGGGACTTTGGTGTTTTGCTCCAGGGAGGATTTACAAAAGCAAAAGCCCTTGCATCTAATTTCCTCACTGCTTTAACAGCAGTTGTAGGCGCGATTTTATCTTTAATCTTAAACTCCTATATAGATGGCTTGACAACCTTCTTAGTAGCATCTGCAGCAGGGGGTTTTATTTACATTGCAGGCTCTGATTTAATACCTGAACTGCATAAAGAAGTAAAAACAACAAGATCTATAGTACAGTTAACAGTATTTATTTTAGGAATGGTTATAATGGCTGCATTAAGGTTGTTAGAATAGCTATTCCAAAACATTTATAGAAATCTGAATTCCATCTGGAATAGGCACCTTCATAATCAGTCTTAAAGCCCTTTCATCCACATCTAAGTCGAAAACTCTTTTATGCACTCTCATCTCAAATCTGTCATAACTGGCCTTCCCCTCTCCGCATGGGCTTTTTCTAACTGTAACCTTCATCCTTGAAGTTGGCAATGGTATAGGCCCGTATATCTTAGTCTTTGTTTTCTTAGCTATCTCAGTTATAGAGCCGCATATCTGGATAAGATCGCTGATCTCAGCTCCTGCTAAATTTATTCTTGCCCTTGACATATTATTTTAAAGAAAATATTGTTTTATAAACCTAACTGTTCTGGATTTGGAAGAGCTAAGCTTGGTTTTAATCTTTGGACAACTTCCATTGCTTTCCTCATATTTTCCAATAAGTTTTCTCTTTTCTCAGGACTTTCTTCTTTCTTAAGCGCATTCCAGCAATCATAGAATAAATTTAAAGCTCCCTCAACAGTTCTAATGCCCGGATGCACTAGCAACCTATTCCTTCCAACTAGGTTAGGAGCATGATATTCCTTAATGTGATGTAATAAATCTACATAACGTCCTACATTATCCCCCAATTCTCCATAAAGTTCTTCATAATCCTCATCTCCAATAACTCCAGCAATGCTAGCAGCAGAGTTAAAAGCGGTTCCCACATGCCTATACTCTCCCGGTCTAGGATCATCAGTAAATAAACCAAAAAATACTAATCCGCAATCTGCCTTATTTAATAACCTAACAAAACGCTCAAGTGGCCCACAGCGAAGCCCAACAATCTGATCAATATCTCTAAAATTAACAGGCCCAACTTCTCTGTGAGCTCTTGATAACAAAGCATAAACTAAATGGCTATTTACAAAGTTGTCAACATCTGTAGCACTTTCACATCTCATCTCAATTCTTGATGTAAGTATAAGATCTAGAAAGAAATTATAGGGAAGCTCAGTGACTGCATAGATTTCTCCTGCACTTTCCATAAAAATAAGATAAAATAAAAGTTTATAAAATTATCCTTGCTGGATGTGTTTTCTATAAATCAATATATAATACAAATAAGAAAGAATAAAGAACACAAGAACAAAGATAGTCAAATAATTGTTGTTTAATAAGGGCTCTATATATCTGTGCAAGATCCCTTTCAATAGAGGTATTATAAGGACCAAAGTCAAAACAAATACAACAAAGGAATCAACAAAACTTATAACCTGCATCATAGTTGGCCTATTCTCGAATAAAGAAAAGGTAATTCCTCTAAAAATTCTTTCTGAAACAAGGAATACATATCTGTAAAAAAAGATATAAACCAAACTTACAAAGATAAAACCTATTTCTTCTATATGCCTGATAAAGAAATCATTGACAGCTGAATATAAACTCATAAAAAAATAATAAATAAGAGATATTTAAATGTTATTAAAAATTGAACTGTTAAGTTAAAGTCACTTATTTGGACTATTAATACAAAACGTACGAAAAACAAAAATCCATAATTACAAAATTGAAACCGTCTTTATGAAAATTAAAGATATAATTATAGATTTTAGAGGATTGAAAGCTTTATGGTCTGTTCCAATTCTAATGACTGCCATCGTTATTCAACATAACTTCATAGAAAACCGTTCAACCACTTATGAAGTGCCTTCTGAAAGAGCAGGAGTTAATTTAGAGTTAGGAGAAAATAGGTGGTTAGATT
>CAZDKM010000020.1:12555-13430 GCA_964505985.1 Candidatus Woesearchaeota archaeon | reverse complement strand
TTTCTTTCTTTAAGAATTCTTCTTTACTTTTATTTGGCCCAGAAGTAGTTTGATATGTAGGACTTAATTTCAACATTTCTTCTATTGCTTTTTTTCCATATAACCTAGAACAAAGCATAACTCTTCCTTTTGTTTTATAACTTATTGTGCTAACGTTTTTGTTGAAAATCTTTTTACATATTTCTTTAAATAATGTGTGTTGGCATTTGTTATAATCTACAGTTTCTAGTTTTATTGCCTCACTATACTTTCCGCTTTTTGAAATTGTACCGTCGCTCATGATGATTATACCCAGTAGCTTTTTGAGGTCTTCTCTTTCCATTTTTAACATAGTTATTATCTAATCTCTAACTATATAATACTAACGGAGGTTCGAAAATTGCTTACGAAACTATTTTAAAAAGGATATTATTTAACTTTAATTATAGCCCCGTCGTCTAGCGGTCAAATTAGCATTTGCTAAGACTGGGGATAGTGGCCTTTGGAGCCATTGACCGAGGGATTTTACAGTAATCTGTGATTTTCGGAATTCGAATCCTCGCGGGGCTACTTTTAAATACTTTTAAATTCTACATTTTTACATGGCAAAAGAAGTAGGTAAGGTGTTTGCGTACTATTCCAATATTGGAGTAGCAGCTATAAAACTATCTGGAAGTCTAAACCTTGGGGATGAGATAAATATTAAGGGGAATACCACAGATTTTAAGCAGAAAGTAACATCTATGCAGTCTGAGCATAAAACTGTAGAAAAGGCAAAGAAAGGGGATAGTGTAGGGATAAAGGTAAAAGAGAAGGTAAGGCTGAATGATGCTGTTTATAAGGAATAGTTTTATAAATGCATACCTTTACATAATCTCATAAGGATAGCACTGGTT
>CAZDKM010000020.1:0-12545 GCA_964505985.1 Candidatus Woesearchaeota archaeon | reverse complement strand
AATTTTATAAAAATGGCAAGACTATATAGTAAGAGAAGGGGAAAAAGCGGCAGTAAAAAACCTATAAAGAAGGTTAAACCTAGTTGGGTCAGGTATGACAGCAAAGAAGCTGAGCAATTAGTTGTCAAATTAGCAAAGCAAGGGTATAGCCAGAGCAAAATAGGCATAGCTTTGAGGGATATCTATGGCATTCCAGATGTGAGAGTTATAACAAAAAAGAAGGTGTATACCATCCTAAATGAGAACAAGCTTACTTCTGAGATCCCAGAGGATTTACTGGACTTAATAAGAAAGGAAACTAGTGTTTACAAGCACTTAGAGGCGAATAAGGGGGATAAGACAGCTTTAAGAGGGTTACAGCTTGCTGAGAGCAAGATTAAGAGACTTGTTAAATTTTATAAGGCTAAAGGCAGATTGCCTGAAAATTGGGTATATAATAGGGAGCAGGCGAAGTTATTAATCAGTTAAAATGGCAGTTCAAACTTTAACAAAGAAGGGAAGGAAAAAATGGTATACAATAGCTTCTACTCCCCACTTTAAAGAGAGGTCTTTGGGGGAGACTCTGGCGTATGATGCTGAAAATTTGATTGGAAGAGTTATAAGTGTTAGCATGTCAAATTTGATTGGGAATATTAGGATGCAGAATGTAAAGATAAGCTTTAAGGTAAAAGAAGTCAAGGATAATACAGCTATTACTGAAGTGGTAAGTTATGAGGTTTCACCTTCCCATGTTAAGAGGATTGTCAGGCCTGGGAGGGATAGAGTTGATGTGTCTTTGCTCAAGAAAACAAAGGATGGCATACAAGTAAGAATTAAGCCTCTCTTATTAACAAGATTTAACACTCATAAATCAGTTAAAAGAGACTTAAAGAAGAAATGTGAGGAATTCTTTGATAAGGTGCTTAAAGAACTGGATTATGACTCCCTTATTTCAAGTTTGATAAACAACAGAATTCATACTGAGATGAAACAGTTTTTAAATAAAACCTATCCTCTTGGCGGGGTGGAAATAAGGGCTATGAAGAAAATTGGGAAATAAAAACTTATTTAAATTTGGTTCTTTGTTTCTTTCTTATGCCTCAGTAGCTCAATGGTAGAGCATTTTATCGATAATAACTATCGTTAAGCTCAACTGCCTTGTATTGAGCATTGCTCTTAAGGGAGCAGAAGGTTGGGTGTTCAAATCGCCCCTGAGGCTTTTTTTATATAGAAAATGCCTTGTTTATTAATTTTTTAATATCTTCATCTTTGATTTCTTTTTTTAGCCACTCTGCTGCTGATTCTATTTCATTTCTTTCATAAATCATCTTTTTTATCAAAGGTTTTGCTTGTTCCATTTAGTTTTATAAATTGAAAAAACTTAAAAGACTTGGTGTGGAAGATTTATGTTATGGGCTTGCTGTTTAGCTGATATGATATAAAGAAACACTTATTAAGTATTAGGTCTTATTATGCTAATGGGACGTGTAAAATTTAAGAGAGGTTTTCAAAGAAAATTTATTATGGACGTATGCAGAATTTCTAATTTTAACCTGAAACAACTTTCAGAAAAAATTGGTGTTAACTACAATACCTTTAAAAATTACTCTAGGGAACAGTTATTAATTCCTGAAGAATTATTATTCTCTTTATCTAGTTTGTCTGGAATTAACGTTTCAGATTTAAATATCTTAACAGTTTATCAGGATAATTGGGGGGCATCCAAGGGAGGAAGAAAAGGAATAAAAGTTCTGTTTTCTAAATATAAAACGGAACTTAAAGCTTGGAGAAAAAAAGGTGCCAGGGTCGTAGCAGGAAAAAATAAGAAAGAGATAAAAGAGCCTAAAATTGATGAAGCTTTAGCAGAATTTGTGGGCTCTTATTTAGGGGATGGTACATTAACTAAGTATCTTATTAGAATATTTGGGGACCCTAATTACGACCTTCCTTATTTTATTTACTTGGATAGTTTAGTTAGGAAAATATTTGGAATAGCTCCAAGCATAAGCATAAACAAAAGAAATGTTTTGGTTTTAACTGTCTCTTCCAGAGAAGTATGTAAATTTTTAAATGAACGCTTGAGGCTTCCTTATGGTGATAAAATAAAGAATAAGTCTAAAATTCCAATCCAACTTTTGAGTAATAGTTCTCTTATGAATTCATGTTTAAGAGGGCTTGTTGATACTGACGGTTTTATAGGAAAAAGTAACAATAGGCTGAAAGTTGTTTTTTCCTCTCATAACAAGCACCTATTGAGCCAAGTATATAACTTAAACAAAATCTTGTTCAATGAACCCTACAAAACTAGTATTGAGATTTCCTCCAGGTCCAAAATTAATAAGTATTTGAAAATTGTGGGCAGTTCGAATTTAAGACATATAATAAGAGCCAAGGAGTATATAGATAATGGTGCGTTACTATTAAAAAGAGAGGTACTACCTTTTTATACCAAGTATGAAAGAACAAATTTGCCTTACATGGGTCCGTGGTCTAGCGGCTATGTGAATTAACCTAGCAAACGTTGCCTTGACGTGGCAGAGATCGCAGGTTCAAATCCTGCCGGACCCATAGAAACGTATTTAAGGATATTCTGCCTATAGACTGGGCTGATGATATATATACATAGTTTAAATCAATTAAACCCTAAAACCTTAGATATAGAAAGCGTTCCAATGGTGAGAGATGTTAAAAGAGATTTTATTCTGCCTCTGTCCAATGAAAAGATAAAAGATAAATTCCTTCCATTCTTTGTTTTTAAGGTAGATATTGAGGCTATGGAGAAATCATATTCTCTAATCCAGCCAACAATGAGCGAGGTGAGGAATCTTTTAGGGAAGAATGATTCGGATTATGAGGCTATTAATCTCTCAAGAGCATTGAAAATGCTGGATGAAATATCTAACCCACTACATAGCAATATCCATTTTGGTAGGGAAGTAATGGGATGGCAGGATAATTTTGTTGATGAAGCAGTTAATATACTAAATAAATTGCCAGGACTTAGATCAAGGGAAGAAAAGATTGAGTTCAACAATAAACTAAACATATTATTCTCTAAATTATTGAGGAATAGGGAAATGGCTTTTAGGCATGATGAAATTATACATGAAGCCCATGTTGAGAGGATTAATAATTTAAAGACAATGCTGCAGAACGGGTTTTTTTTCCACGTAAAACTAGAAGAGGAGATGAATAAGGTTCCTTTTTTCATTATCAAGAAAAGACTGCCATCAGAGAAATTAGCCCATTCTGAGAGGATCCTCAATAATGCCCTAGCGATAAAGGAAGGGGTGGACAAGGCTTATGAAATCAACATGAATATGATAAAATGGACAGTTCTTCTTTATTCTTATATCAAAACAGTCAAGTCTTTCTTAGTAAGTAAGTAACTTACTAAGTAACTAAGAAATATTTATATAGTGCTAAGAATTAGCAGTTTTGATGAAAAAATACCTACTTCTGATTGAGGATGAAAAATTATGGGAGAAATTTAAATCAAGTTTAAAGAAAGACATAAATACAGAGATTATGGAGCTTATAAAGAAGAAGGTGAAAGGTGACTAGAATGCTGAAAAAAAGAGGCCAGACCAGTGTTTACATTCTTGTAGGCATTATTATAGCAGCAGTGGTTATTTTATCCTTCTATTTAGTTGGAAACGATATGCTAAGAGAAACGGAGAGAGACTTGGATGTGAGGTCTGAATTAATCCCTGCAAAGAATTTTGTTGAATTGTGCATCTCTGATATAGCCAGGGATGGAGCTTATTTAATTGGATTACAAGGAGGAAAGACTAATGTAATTGGAACATTTAGCCAAAACCCATTAGTTAGATTTGGAGATAGTCTGGATTTATTTGGAAATGGAGCCTTAAACATTAATTACTGGTTTTACAGAACTTCTAATGGGATTAATACAATGAACATTCCTAGTGAGCAGGACATTGAAAATGAATTAGAAAGCTATATAGAAAATAATATTGATTCATGCTATGAGGACTTAAAAGAATTTGATCAGTACAATGTTGATTATGATGATGATAGTGAAGTTGAGGTTGATATTAAAGATGAACAGATTTTGATTGAGGTTGAGAGTCCTTTAGAAGTGAGTTTTGGTGGGATAAGTTCAAACTTAAACAGATTTACAATTATTTCAGATGTTAAGTTAGGGAAATTATATTCTCTAGGAAAAAGAATACTGGAAAAAGAAAATGAAAATTTGTATTTTGAAGAATTAACTATAGATATGATAGGATTGTATGATGAAATTCCCGGGAGCAATGTTGAGTTTACCTGCGATAAAAAGACATGGAGAAAAAGCCAGGTTGAGAATGATTTCAAGAAAATAGTGGAAACGAATGTGCAAAATGTGGGAAGTCTTAAGGCTGAGAAGTACTACAGCCTTGGGGTAAGCAGCAATGCAAATGTCAATTTTAGGTATTCCAAAGAATGGCCTTTTGAGATTCAGATTATTCCGGATGAGGGAGAGGTAATGAAAGGGGAGAGTATCATAGAAAGAAAAGGCCCTTTTAGATACTTATCCAACTTTTTATGCTTGAACAGCTATCATTTTGTTTACGATGTGGCTTACCCTGTTTTAGTTACTTTAGAGGAAGATGGATATATTTTCCAATATGCTTTCATGGTTGTTGTGGATAATAACCAGCCAAGAGAGAACTTAGTCCAAATAGATACAATTGAGGAGGATGAATTTGACGTTTGTGAGGTCAGAAACCACTATGTTGATGTAAATGTGCTTGAAGTTAATCCTGATAACAGCCTTTCATCTTTAGATAATGCAGAAGTGACATTTCAGTGCTTTAACTCTGTATGCGATATTGGAAGCACTGTCAATGGAAATCTGAATGAAAAATTCCCTCAATGCCTGAATGGAAAGATAACTGCTGAGAAGGATGGTTATGACAAGTCAGAGCTGATATTAGATACTAATCTGGCAACAAGCGCATCTTTAACATTAGAGCCATTATACACCCAGAGGATTAATGTGAAATTAATAAACAAGAAAACTGGGTTGGGTGGGGATGTTGAGGATGAGGTTGTCAATATTGAGTTTATTGAGGAGAATGGATACAGCTATTATGTCAGTTATCCTGAGTCTTCAACTGCTGAATTAAGGGATGGAAGATATAAGGTTAATGTGAATGTTTTGGAAAGAGGGGAGGTAACTATTCCTGAGCAGGAGATAGAGAGATGCTATGAACCATCTGGATTGGGCATATTTGGGAGTTTGTTTGTTGGAAAAAAATGTGTTACTGAACAATTGGAAAGCATAACTTTAAATGATGTCCTAATCGGTGGAAATAATTTTGAATTCAAGATTGATAGAGGAAGCCTTGCTGAGAATAATGAATTGGTAATCTATGCAATTGTGCAGGATGCTCCTTTAAAACAAGATGATTTGATTAATAATTATAATTCAATTGAGACCAATAATTTGAATGAGAATTTCAGATTGCCGGAGTTTATATGATAAAAAAAATAATGTCAATAATCTGCATGTTTTTAATAATAAGCACTAGTTTTGTCAGCGCACAATCTACAGACAATCTTATTCCAATATTCTCGTCAGGCATTGAGGAGACAGGAGAGTCAATAATTGTTAATGTTGACAGGATTGAGCCTACGATAGTGCCCACAAACATCTTGGAGGAGCAGAATGTTCCTGTTTATGTCTTTTTGAAAGGAGCTACTTTGGGAAGCCTGGCACTAGGGGAGGATTCTCCAAGCATATCCCCTTTGCTTGGAATACCTGAGATACAAAGAGTCAGCATAACAAGTAGGAAGAGCACTAATAATCTGGTTTCCAATGCAATCCACATAAAACCTAAAGATAGAAAATACATTGTGGATGAGAGTGGAAGATTTTTTGATATGGGGTATTTGATATTACAATTGAGAAAAGTAAGTGATGAGAGAGAGCTGCCAGGATTCAATGATACTATATTTTCTATTGATTCAGAAGGGGCTAGCTTAAGCGCTGGAGGAGGGGCAGTGATAGATGCAGAGATAGGGATGGATATAAGATTTGATTTAGAGAGCAACTTTGGCGGATTTGGCGCGCAGGATTTGAGATTAATTGAGAATGTAAATGAGGATGAATGGATAGACAGTTCCAGCAAGGATTCCTTCTGGGCAAGGAATGGGTATGTAAGAGCAGACAGGATAAATGATGATAATGTTGCAGTCAGCGTTTATGATGGAAGATTAAGGAGATTAAGAACTTTTACACTCAACAAAGGGGAGGAGAGCTCGCCTATAAGACTACGAGATTTCGGACCAGTTGAAAACAGCTTCTTTAGAATTAGATTGAATGATGTTACATTACCTAGAAATACTGCTAAAGTTGAGATAAACGGAGATGTTTATGAATTAGCAGAGGGGCAGAGATTATACCCTGGGAGCAACTGGAAGGTTGAGAGAATCAAAAATGATCAGGTTACAGAAGATAAGAGCGCTTATTATGATGAAGTTATTATTGTTAATGGAGAAGGGAAGAGAAAGAGTTTGAGGATTGTTTACTTTAGCAAAGTTTCAAATGAAATAGACACAACTACTGAGGCTTATGATACGAAAACAGATGCTGTAAGCCAGGACTTTTTAGATAAGACAGAGAAGATATCCCAGGAGCTTGGATTAGACCCAAATCATCTGATATCAATAATGCACTTTGAAACTGGAGGAAGATTTGATCCTGCAGTTGTTAATCCTGATAGCGGGGCAGTGGGGCTGATTCAGTTTTTACCTAGCACTGCAAATTCTTTAGGAACAAGCGCTGAGCAATTGAAAAGAATGTCAGCTTTGAACCAACTTGATTTTGTTAAAAAATATTTTGACCAATATAATGAAAAAATAAGAGGGGGAAGTTTAGAGGACAGCTATATGGCGGTTTTGTATCCTGCGGCTATAGGCAAAGAATCTGACTTTGTGATATTTAGGAAAGGAGAAAGAGCTTATGAACAAAATTCTGGATTGGATCTAAATAAAGACAATAAGGTTACGATAGCAGAAGCTACAAGCAAGGTTAGAGGGGTTGGGTTTATTAAAGAGCCTACTGCTGAAATTGTGTCTTTACTTGATGAGGAGATTTGCGAGGGTGTTGAGGTTAATGAGGACAATGCTTTAGAGCAGACAAGCACAAGATTATACTGCAAGTCTATACAGGAGATTAAGGAATCTATCAATAAGGGATTAACTGGGCTGCAATTAAGCAATGCTTATTATTATCTAGGGCAGGCTTATGAAACTCTTGGAGAGGATAATTTATTCTATAAAAGGGAAGCTTTGGCATCTTACAACTCAGTTACAGAAGGTAAATTTTTAGGAAAGGCATTAGAAAGAAAAGAGGAATTGGAGAAAGAGATTTCTGAGAAAACAAACACTGCTAATGCTAAAACATATTTAGAAGAAGAGAATGTTAATGTGATACTTAAGGATGTTAAGGGGGTGAGTTTGCAGGGACAGCCTACTGTCAGATTAAGCATAAATAATGAGGAAAAAACACTTAGAGCTGGAGATAATCTAATTAATGGAGTAGATGATCTTAACAGGGAGTTTAACTGGGCTGTTGATTCAATTACATCAAGAAGGATTACAGTAAAACAGATATTTATTACTGACCTTACTATCAGAGGAAGAACTGAAACTATCAACTTAGATGAGGTGGAGACTTTACAAACAGGGAAAGATGAGTCTGCTGTAGTGCAGATTTTAAGTGTGGATACTAAGAAACAGGCTTATATTACAATATTGCCTGGAAGCGGAAGAGGGGTAAGCAGGAGTGTTGTTGATATTAAGATACCTATAGAGAGAAGGTCTATCCAGTTTAATACAGAGCAGATAGACAAGCAGATAGAAAATACAAGAAAGATTATTAAAAAACTAGATGAGATAATTGATAAATTAGACAAGATTGTAAAGATGTGGAGAGCTATTTGTTTGGGGGTTTTTGCATTTTTAACTTTGAAAAATTTGGGTAATACAGAGGCATTAGAAGCCAAGAATTTAATACTAAGAGGAGTGGATGGGAAGAGTGGATTTGGGCAGTACTGCAGGGAGAACAGCGGGGCCGGCAAGACATACAGCAATTATGATGAGTGCGTGATTAAAAACCAGAATTACATTGAAAAAAGAGCTAAGGAAGAGGAGTCAAATATTAAAGGAGCTAATAATTATGTTAAAACAAGTTACCAAAGCGAATACAGCAATTATAGATTCAGCAATCAAGATGAGATATTAATTTCTGCTGGGGATGTAAGAGAGCTTGAGTTATTAAAATTGCAAATAGAAGATTCTGAGAGTAGCATTAAAAACCTTAATACAAACTCTGTTGAATATAGGATGGAATCTGATTATTCAAGGAATCTAAAAGAGAGATATAAAATTAAGAAAAACAGCGTTGAAGGAGAAAAAGCAAATGTACTAAGCGCACAGAAATTTTCAAATAAAGTTGCCTCTAGCAATCAGGTTGAGGAAAGGGTAAAAAGAGAAGCTTTTGAAGTTAAATTAAATGAGCTAAGCAATTTAGGAGAAACACAAATAACTATACAGGAGTTGGATGCCAAACCTATCACTTTTGTGAATGGGAATGCTGTAGACCCTGAGTCTGGAAAAATAATTTCTATTGATGAAATCAGAGGGAGGGATTACATTAGTGTTTTAGACGGGAAAATAAGAGCTGAGACAGATTCTGCGAAGAAAAAGAAACTTCAAGATTTAAAAGGCAAAATAGAGAAAGAGCCGAACAAAATAGTTATTACAGAGGATGGAAAGACTATATACAGGAGCAATGGCAATTATTATTATTCAACTACTGAAAATTATTACGGAGAGAGAATAAGAAAAACCTATGCAAGGGCGGGAGTTGCTGAATATTATGACAATGGAAGACCTTTCTGCGTGCCAACAGGAAATGGAAATTATGCAAGGGTATTGGAATATTTTGAGGATGGGACTCCAAAAACTGTTGATGAAAGGAATGTAGGGCCTAATGGAATTTTATGCGATAGTGATGATGTTATAATCAAATCAGACAGCATTGTTAAATTAGATACAAGAAAGGAGCAGGAATTAAAGCAAGCAGTTAATAGAGCAGGATTCTGCAGACCAGGAGATTACAAGACTGCAAATTTCAGATGCAGCCATGCAAGATCTAAAGCCCTAAATACAATTAATGAACTGCACTGCACAGACGTTATGAGCATTTCGGACTGCAAGATATTATTCAATGTCTGCGATCCTGTGATGTGCCCAACTTCGAGATTTAATTTAGGAGGAAAATGGAAGGTTGATAATGTTCCTGAAACAGGGATAATTGGTTCTTTAGTTTTAGGAATGCCAAACTCTGCAGTTGCAGGAGGAACTAATGTTATACCTCCTGTTTGTTTACCTGGAGTGCAGGCTGGATTAGAGGGAATAAGAAGCGTATTCCAAGGGTATGAAGAATGTCTGCAGACTTCAAAAGCAACTGGGGAAAATGTTGGAATTTGCGATAAAGTAAAGAGCGTGTTTATCTGTGAAAATGTGTGGAGAGAGGCTGTTTCATTGACTGGAACTATTGGAGCTCTTAATGTCATAAAAGGAAGGTTCTTTGAGAACAATGAAGGCGGAGGGGAATATGCGCCTAATCAATTCAATAAAAAATTCGAGCAGGTTGCTGATTCAGCAAGATTCTTCCTTAGTGAATACTCTACAGCATCTTTATCTGCTTATGAAGCGAGATCATTAGGGCAGGTAGGAACAGAGATATGCAAGAATATATATGCTGGAAAAGCTCCTGGGATTGGAAAATTAATAGACCAGGTTATAGCACCTGAGAGCCCACCACAGTTCACAGCGTTCTTTGATGAATATCCTTGGACTAGTACTGCAGGAGATACAAGGTTGAATGTTGCTGAGGGAATATTAAGCAATGTGGATGAGCAGTCAAGATATAGCGTGTTCTACCATATCTATGCAGGAAGGGCAACTGACATCAGATATAGTGTTTATTTGAAAGATAATTTAAGAAATGTTGCTTATGTTACTGAAAGGGCTGGAGGAAGAGGGAGAGGGTTTGTTCCTAAGGGGGATTTTGTAAGCAAGAACATTGACTTTGTTGGAAGAAGCGGGTATAGTGAGATTTGTGTTGAGATAAATGGAAGAGAAACCTGCGGATTTGGAAGGGCTTCTACCAGCTTGGGAATCCAGTATATAACTGATAAAGCAATACAGAATGAATTAACTAAGAAGATTAATACAAAAGAGCAATGTCTGCCTGAAGATAATAGTGGGCCTTTAATTGGCGGACCTACAAGCTTTGGAGATGCTACTGGGGGGATTGTAAGAGTTTGCAGCACTAGCAACCCTGGAGAGGGGGGATTAGAGGGAAGATGGGAGGTTGTTGGTGGTTGTGGGGAAGATGATGAGGGGATTAATCTTGGAAGTTGCTGGATTGACACTACTACAATAAGACTGAATAATAAACAAAATATAGATGAGAATGTAAGGAACATAGCACAGAAATATGATGAAGAGGAGGGCGGATTAGTAACTGATTTAAGCAAGGTGGACTTTGCTAGATTATTTACCAATAAGGATACTTTATTTATAGAATATGTTCCTCCTACAACTTTAAATGTGATAGGAGACTGGAACTCTATAGCTAGGAATATAATTGGAGATGAAGATGATGGAGAGGGACTTAGATATATTTCTGCAAAGTCTATTGATTTTGGAGCTTTAGCACAACTGAGAATAGGACAGGCTTATCTATTTTTAGCTAATGAAAAAGCAGGAATTGAAGATGCAGAGAAAAGGGAAAAAGAGGTTGTTAAAGATGAGATTAGAGAAACTGGTGAAGTAACTGGACTCTTTTATCTTTGTAAGACAGAAAGTCCTGTTTATTATTGTATAAATAAAGATGAAAAATGCGATGGTAATGATTCTATTGAAAAATCTGATTTGACGCAGGAGCAATGTAAAAATGAAAAGGAATTGAGGTTATCAGATCCTAAGTCATGTAGTGAGTTGGATCTTTCGATGAATCTTGCTATTTGGAACAATAGGGATATATGCCATAAAAGAACTAAGGATGTGGGTGCTTGTTTCCGTGATTCTGAGACAACGCCAAATGTCCTGTCATTTAATGAATGTAAATTATGCAATGAATCCCCAGTTCAAAGAGCACAATGCTCTGTTTATAATGATGAAGATGAATGTAATAAATGGGACCCCTGTGTATTTGATTGCAAGTGGAATAATGACAGGTGTGTTTCTGTAGAGCAGTATAATAAAGCACAGGAACTTAATGAAATACAAATAGTACCACAGGGACCTGATCTTCCTACTGTTCCAACTGGACAAACCAGATTTACTTTAAGATACTCTGATAATCTATATTCTAAGCCGAGATTATACATAGACTATCCAGGGTTAGAGGGATATTTTATCAACAATGGTAAATTCCTCAATCTAAAAAATTTTAGGGTTACTAATTCTGATTATCCTATAATTAAGGGCAGTAACCTATTTGACTACATTATTGGTTACGTTGGTCAGGATGGTAAGTTTAACATTGCTGAAGGGGAGGAGAATGAAGTTTTATTAGAGAGAATGAATGTTAATCCTAACATTATCTCTCTGCTATTCTCAGAGAAAAAGGATGGGACTTTTGGATTAGATAAAGAAAATATCTTAATTAATGAAGACAAATCAGCGGGTGAAGTAACAGATGGACAAACTACCCTTACTGTTCCAACCCGACCTGTCACATTAAATAAGGAGGGGGAAATTGCTTTGTCTAAGTTAGTTCCTGATAAAGATGGAATCCTTAAGTATGATCCTAATCCTACTGTTGCAGTAGCGGACGCTCTTTATTATAAATATGAGGATGGGTGGTTGTGGAGTTCAGAAAAAATCAACTGGAATGTTGTGCAATTAGATACTGAGGGAGAAAATAATGCTCAAGAAGTATTACCTCAGAGTCATAGAGAATTTATTGGTTACCTAGGAACTTATAATCCCCCTATAGAAGCTGTTAAGGATGCTGTTTTGGTTGCTACTGTCAATAAACTAGATGGACCAGCTTCCGATGGCACTTATTCATATACTCCTATTTTTGAAAGTTCGGCAGATACTACATATTATAGAGAAGATACTAGCAAATCTTGGGAGTGGAGTTTTGATAAAGTAAACTGGAAGACTGTTGCTTCAACCCTTGATACTATTGACGGGAGTGTACTTATACAAGAACAAATTGATATTATCAACTCTTTAAATTTTGCTCAATTAACTGAACAAAACTCTAACCAATTACAACCTATTTTTTCTAGAGGATTAAATGGTAGAATTATAGTTATTGATCCTGGGCATGGAGGAATCGATAGTGGGGCTACTTATAATGATAATGGCAGAATTATAAAAGAATCAAATGTTGTTCTTGAGATATCTAAAAAACTCAAGGAAAAGTTTGAGAAAGATGGGGCGACTGTATTTATGACCCGAGATAGTGATGGGCATATGGAACTTTTTGAAAGAAGAAATTTTGCTAACTCTAAAAATCCAAATCTTTT
>CAZDKM010000019.1:0-13612 GCA_964505985.1 Candidatus Woesearchaeota archaeon | reverse complement strand
TTTTTTTTTTTTTTAAATTGCTTATTAGGTATGAATTTTACAAACTTTACTTATTTTATCTCAGAAATTCGAGATTTTAACTCTTTTTCGAGCTTTTTCTGCGTTTTTTCCTCTATATCTGACTTTATTTCCAAGTTATCTTCTTTGACTGAAACTTCAAACTTATCTGTTAGCTGGGATAAAACGCTTTCTGCTTTTTCCTTTAAATCTTTAACAATTCTTAACAATTCCACTTCCTCTGTTACGTCTTTTCCTGCTAATGGATGGTTAAAATCTACAATTGTTCTCCCACCGCTTACTGATTTTATTGTGCCTATTATATTGTTTAAATTAACCTGCAGCCCTGGAACTGGTTTTATGTTTTGCTTGGTAAACAATGAAGTTGGGACTAACTTTATCAAATCATGCCTTTTTTTGCCAAATGCCTTTTCTGCTGGTATTTCTAGAGTGTATTTTTTCAGCTCTTTTCCTATTAACTGCTCGTCTAAGCCTTTTATTACATCATTTTTCCCAACACAAATGATTATTGGCTTGTAATCATGGTTATTATGAAAATGGTTCTCTTCTGCTATTTTCTTTATTGTGGTGTCGAATATTTTGTTATTATCTTTTATTCTAGCAGTTAGGTTTAACTCTATAAAATCGTTGTTTTTTATCATTTTAGAACTTGGTTTTTAATGGTTTTTAATGTTTTTTGTGTAATCACTTTCCAATAGAAAAATATTTAAAGTTTCTTTATTCTATTATATGAGGAGGAATTCAAAATGGCAGATTGGAGAGATAAGGTTGACCCAGCTCTAAGGGAGTTTTTGGAAGCACAAATAAAAGAGAGCAATATGTATAAAGAGGCATATAGCAAGGCAGGAAATCAGGCAAATGCACAATTGTGGATTGCACTAGCAGTTCTTTCTAAACAGGTATTTAATCTTAACCAGAAACTAAGAGTTTTTGAGGATGCTATAAAGGATATTGGAATCAATGTAAGGCAGAGCATTGGCAAGATAGAAGAAGTCCAGTCAAAGGTTGCTGAGGTTAAGGAAGTTAGCGAGAAGAGCAAAGAGGTTTTGCCTAAACCAACAATTAAGAAAAGTGCAAAGAAAGCTAAACCGACTAAAAAAGTAGCAAAGAAGAAAGCTATCAAGAAAAAACCAACAAAAAAAGGTATTTCTAAAACCTTGAAGAAATTTTAGTAACATGAGTAGATTTAAATCTTTTTTCTTTGTTTCATTCACATGAGATTAGATGAGACTTATACTGATGGTGATAGAACTTACGTTCTTGGTGAATTATTAGATACTCTAGATGCTATAAGAAGGGGGCGGTGTAGTGATGAACTTGAAAAATTAGTTCGTTCCACTGTGCTAACTTTTCTTGAACGTGCTGGACTGGAGAATGATAGAGTTAGACAAGCTGCATCATTTTTAGCGGTGCAGACGTATAACCACTTTACTGAACGAGACACTGGAGGTCATCCTAGTTATTGGAATGATTCCTTCTATATTGCTAACAGGTTTAAACTTGTGGATTTCGATAGAAGGAGATCTGGAATTGTAGTCATATGGAATGGGAGGCATAAATACTTTGAATGGGAAACACACTGTTATGGTTTTGATAACGCGCAGCTAATGGCGGATTTGGGTGTAATCTCGCCGGATCAAATAAGTAAATTTAGAATGATAGGAACTGATAGATCTTCAGGTTATTACCAGTTTTTACCTTCTGCTGTGGAAAGAGAATTAATGCGAAAGTTACAATTAACAGATGTAGAAACTTGTTTTGCACATTTGATTTGTCGAGAGATCTGGAGAAAAGAGAAAACGAATAACGATGCTTCTGGGCAGTATCTTGGACTGCCTCATAGACCAGAAGGGGTTTAAAATTAACGCAACTTTTATAAACTTCTCTTTTTAATTTTGTTTTGAATGGAGCAAAAATCAACTAATGCTGGGAGTTTGAAAGTAGGCAACTTTTGCATAATAGACGGAACAGCCTGTACTGTTAAGAGCATTCAGACTTCAAAGACAGGAAAACACGGGCATGCCAAGTGCAGAATAGAGGCAATCAGCATTGTAGAGGGGCAGAAGAAAGTTATTGTTGTTCCTGCACATGATAAGATATTTGTTCCTATAATTGAAAAGAAAACAGCACAAATATTATCTATCCATGGGAATACTGCTAATGTAATGGATATGGATACTTATGAGACATTTGATCTTGAGATTCCGGAAGATATTAAAGGCAATGTTAAGGAAGGAGTGCAGGTTGTTTACTGGGATGTCCAGGGAAGCAAGATAATGAAGCAGATAAAGTAAAATGGCAAAATTTCAGGAAGCTTTAAACAGAATTCAAACTAATATCTATGTTTGCAGGAAATGCAAGTCTAAAATAAGGACTAAGCCTTTGAGTGTTTTACTGCAAAATGTCAAATGCAGAAAATGCGGGCATAAAGCATTGAGAGCTCTAAGAAAGAAGTAATCTTTATATATTGCAAAAAAACCTCCTTGTTATAATGAATTTAGATTTGATATTATTCTTGGTATTTGTTGTTTTGGTATTTCTATTTTATTTAAGACATAAAAGTAGATTTGAGGTGCAGGGAAAGGTTTTTGCTTTATACAAGACTACATGGGGATTAAAATGGATGGACAAAATTGCCAAGAGATATCCTAGGTTTTTGAGATTTTTAACAACCACCGGAATCTTTGTCGGTTTTCTTGGAATGATAGTGATGACTATTTTAATTGTCAGATTTACATTAGACCTCTTATTAATTCCTGGAGCTCCCCCCGCATTAGCACCTGTGCTTCCGGGGATAGAGATTGTACCTGGAATTCCAAGACTAAGCTTTTTGCACTGGATAATCAGTATAATAATAATTGCAATCATCCATGAATTCTCCCATGGGGTTGCTGCAAGGCTATATAATATCAAAATAAAGAGCTCTGGTTTTGCTTTTTTGGGACCAATTCCTGCTGCATTTGTTGAGCCAGATGAAAAACAGATGGAGAAGAAAAGCATCAAGGAGCAACTAGGGATTTTAGCTGCTGGAAGCTTTTCAAATATTCTTTTAGGCGGTATATTAGCTGTGGTATTATTTTCTTTTATTGGTGTCGGGACTGTTCAATTATCTCCTACACAGGAGAGTCCATTGCTTACTGATTTAGGCGCAAAGCCAGGGGATATAATATTAGAGATAAATGATGTACCTGTTGATGATGGAGAGGATATTCTTATAATGTACAGAGAAACTCTACCTGGAGATGAGGTTACGTTTTTAACAAGCTCTGGCGAGTATAAAGCTATTGCTGAGGAGCATCCCCAGAATCCTTCAAAATCATTTTTCAATTTAACTTTGGTGGTAGGAATTTTTAATTATCAACAAAAGGCACAGTATCTTTATGGAGAGGATTTCCCTGAGATTATTTCATGGTTTGTAAATTTGCTTGTGTGGCTTTTTGTAATTACTATAGGTGTGGGATTGTTTAATCTATTGCCTTTAGGACCTGTAGATGGGGGGAAGATGTTGTTTGTTGGATTGACTAAATTTATGAGCAAGGAGAAATCTATGAAACTATGGAAAGTTGTAAGCATCTTCTTGTTGCTCATACTTATAATCAATCTGCTGCCTTGGTTCATAAGATTGTTTAATTTCTTGATTGGACTAATAGGACTATGATAGCTGATGTGCACTGCCACTTAGATTTGTTTGAGGATGTTGATGAAGTTACTAAAGATGTTATAACTGTTACTGTTGGAGTTAATCATGAAACTAATCTGAAAAGTTTAGAATTAAGCGAGAAATTTGATAATGTTAAATGCTGTTTAGGGTTGTATCCACTAGATGCTTTGAAGTTAAGTGATGATGAGATTGACAAGGAGATTTCTTTTATTAAAGGAAATAAAGATAAGATAACTGGTATCGGAGAAATTGGATTAGATTTTAAAGATGGAGAAAATAAAAGACAAATTAAAATATTAACCAAGATTGTTAAAGAACTGAATGATTTAGACAAAATATTTGTTGTCCATTCAAGGAAAGCTGAGAAGGAGTGTGTTGAGCTGTTTGGGAAGTTAAAAGTTAAGAAAGTTTTGTTTCATTGCTTTAATGGGAATTTCAAACTTGTTAGAAGGATTGAGAAGAATAACTGGATGTTATCTATTCCTTGCATCGTCAAGAGATCAGAGCATTTTCAGAAGATAGTTAAGGAAGTGGATATCAAAAACCTTTTATTAGAGAGCGATGCTCCTTTCTTATGCTCTGAGCCCGGGAGGAGGAATGAGCCTAAGTTTGTTAAAGAAAGCTTGAAAATTATCTCTGATATTAAGAAAATGAAAATTGATGCTGTTGAAAAGATTCTTTTTGAAAATTATGAAAGAAACTTTCGTCAATAAAAACATTTATAAACAAGTTAATGCTAAATTTAGCATATGAATTTAATAAAAGAAATTGGAAAAATTATCTTAACTTCTTATTCTGTTCCTAATATCTTATGGGAAAGAGGTGAATAAAATATGGCAGCAAGAAGAAGATCTGGAGCAAGGAAGACAACTAGAAGAAAAACTACTACAAAGAGGAAAGCAACTAGGAGAAGGAGATAAACTCCTTCTCTAGATCTCTATTATCTTTCCTTTATGTCCGGGATTTATCATTAAAGTTTGTCCTAATCTTTGTTTTTTGTTTTCGTTTTCGTGCAGATGACCGCAAATGAAAAGAATCGGTTTATGTTTTTCTATGAACCTTCTTATTGATATTGACCCTACATGGCCCAATGGAAGTTTGTCTAGTTTAGTCTTGTAAGGAGGAGCATGGGTTATAAAGATTATAGATTTATTTTTTATTTTTTTAGAGAAATTTTCTAATTCTTTGTCTCTCTGCGAGAAACCTCCACCACCATAACCTATGAAATTGAAATTGTTTATCTTTTTTATTTTTTTATGCAGATTAGTAACCTGCTTGTCTGTTTTTATGTCTTTGGATGATTCATGATTTCCATGAATTGCCAAGATTTGTTTTTTTGACTTCTTTAATTCTCTGACTGATTCTTTTATCCTTTTTCCATAATTTGAGATATCTCCTGCTATTATGATTAAATCTACACTTTTGGATTTTTTAACTAAATTTCTTATAGATTTCTTATTTCCATGCAAATCCGCTGTTGCTAGAATTTTCATTGGAATTATTCTATAAAGTTGTATTTATATTTTTATTGCTCTTCCAATTTTCTATGAGTGCATTACTCTATTAATCAGATAGAAATCCTATCATGAACCCTTCTTCTTCATCTGTTATTTCATCTGCATCCACCAATTCCATTAATTGCCTCTTAGAGTAGAAATTCATTTTATACGACCTCCTTTAATGAAAATGTTCTTTTTTCAAAATCTTTTGTAGAAAGGGATCTTAGTTGTCTGCTGAATAATTTTTCAATTTTTTTAATTTTGTTCTTCTTTAGTGCTTTAGCTGTGAAGTCCTTTGGGGACCATATTTGCTCTAGTTTTGGATATATCATATTTGACCACCTCCAGTGTTAATAGAACTAATTGGGAATTTTGTTTATATAGCTCGCGCGGGAGTGGTGTCCAGTTGACTAGTGAGTTGAAAATATATTTTGTAGAATACAATTTAAAGACCTTTTAGGCCTTGGCGCCACATTCAGAGCAAAATTTGTCCTGCGGCTTTAATTCTCTTTTACATCCAGAGCACAATTTTTTAGGTATAGATTCTATAGTCTTGTAATTACTCTTTCCAGAAAGAATTTTGCCGAATGCATTCATTGTTTCTGGATCTGCTTTCTGCCCCCTTAAGTCTAAACATGAACCGCCAACCATAAGATTACCTCATAAAATGAAAAGAACACCTATTTTTATATATTACTCTTCCAAGTCCCCTGATTTCGATAATACCTTTACGAAATATTCTTTTAAAAACTATCCAAACTTTTTTCTTCTCTAAGCTTAACTATTGTGGCATTGCCACGAACTCCATCTGCTTTCTGCTCAAGCTTAATCATCCTGGCTTTTTCCAATCTTTCTAACTGTCTTCTGAATGTTTTATAAGAAACATCAGAATTAAACATTTTATGCAGCTTGGAGGAATTTAGGTCAGGATTTTTTTTGATAAAATCCAAAAGATAATTATCCTCGTCTTTCAGATCTTTAATCTTAATATCTTCTACTTTTCCAATTGCTTTTAATGAATGCTTCTCTAATATTTTTTTAGAGGAATCTTCTTCGGCAATTAATCCAGATTCTTTAAGAAGATTGATGCCATAGCGAATATCTCCGGCTTCGTAAGTTTTTTTTGATATTAATTCAAGGGCTTCTTTTGAAAAGGAATTGGGAACAAAGGCAAATTCAGTTCTTTTTTTTAAAATTCCAAAAGTTTCTTTTTCATTATAAGGATGAAATTCCAATAATTCAGGCAGCAATCTTGACCTAATCCTTGAGTCTAGCCTAGCTAACCAAGCCTTGTCATTTACTATCATTATTATTGTTTTTCTGTAAATGTCTTCTATTATGTTGTATAATATGTTTGGAGAATCTATTTTATCGACTTCATCAAAACAGAAAACAACTGCTTTTTTGTTTAAGATTGAGGAGATTTTTTTTAATAAGTCTTCAGTTGTCTTGTTATGAGTGAATTTATAGTCTAATAATTCACAGATATCAAGGACTATTTTATAAGCAGTATTTGATTTCCAGCAGTTTATGTAGATTATGTATACATCATCTATTTCTTCTTCCAGTTCTTTTAGAACAAATCTTGCAGCTAAGGTCTTTCCTATTCCAGGAGCTCCTGTTACCAGGATATTTTTACCGTTTCTTTTTGTTAATAACGGCTTTATACAATCTGCTATGTATTTTTGCTGGTTTTCCCTAAATTGTATAATAGGCGGTAAAAAGGTGGGATCTAGGGCTATCTCATTAAGGAGCAAGGATTCAGAATCTTTCAATGCATTATCAAATAACCCCATCTAATCTAATAAGTATGGAAAAGATATAAATGTTTAGATTTCTTTTATTCCTTCCTTAGTTAAAGCAACAAACCTAATTCCAACACCCAATTTTAACAAAGCAGACATCAAAGCCATGTGCTCTTTTCCAGAGCCAGAAGCTATGTTTAAGGCTATTTCTGTTTCATTTGTTTTTATTCTAGACTTTAACTCCTTAAATATTTCATCCCTTAGATCATTTATCCCCTGCTCTAATTTTAGGGCTATTAACTCTGTTTTTTTATCTTTGTTGAAATTTTCCTTTCCATAGTCATTAGTGATTAGAAATACTTTTTCAAATTCTCCATCCTGGATAACACGGGAAACATGCCCCCAGGTGCCTTTTCCAGTTGATAAGCATGCTATTAATATTGTCATTTGAGACTTAAACCCTAAACTTATTTAAATAATCTTCCTCTGCAAAATGTGTATTTCCTACTATGATAATGCATTGCGGATAGTCTTTTGGTTCTATATTAACCAAATCTTTAATCTCTCCAAACTTGATCTTTCTGTCTTTTGTTCCTATCCTGCTGCAAATAACAGCTTTTGTTTTTTCATTTAATCCATTCTTTACTAAGTAATTTAATCCATTTCCAGTGGATAAGAATTTATTTTCATTTGGGTTCAGGTCTAATAATACTAAAGTATGCATTCCCCTTTCCAAGTTAGTTTTTACAATATTATAAGGGGTTTTTACATTTTTATTTTCAAATGGAATACTTGCTGTTTTTCCGAAATTATAAAGACTTAGACCAGTTTCATTTACTGCTGTAAAAATTGAAACTCCATGGATTATTTCAGTTTCAATATTGTTTTCTTCTGCTTCCTGCAAAATAGAGATATGAGTTGTTGCGGATAAACAATCCCCCCGTATTAATAATGCAATATTCCCTTTTTTAGCTTCTTTAGTTATTTCTTTGCTATTGTTTTCGAAAAATTCACGAGGCTTTTGCTCGATTTTCTTTTTTAATAATCTTTCTAAGTATTTTAAAGAAACTCCAATAGAAGTATAAGACTCAAGATAAACTTTATTGCACTTTTTCATTGCTTCAACTGCTTTAAGAGAGATATCCCCTTCCTCTAAGCCGAGACTGATTAGAAATAATTTATTCATAATTTCCTGTTGTAATAGCTTTTCCTATTTGGTTGCATGGAACGCCTCCGTTAGGCACTGGACCACCCCTTATTCTTAACCTCTCACCTGTTGAAGCATATACAAATTTACCCCTTTCTCTTAATTCTTCTATTAATTCTTCTCTAAATCCTTTCTGCATTATGTTTGCATGAACTCCGAGGAATCTTCCTTTTTTTACTTCTCTACATCTACTTAGACTTTTAACAAATGATGTTTTTCTCCCCCTATCCTTCTTTACAACTCTTTCAATAAGCCATGGTAATAGCGATCTTTGCTCTTCTGTCAAACTGCTAAACCTTCCATAGGCATGATCAAGATCAAGGATGAGCTCTAAACCAGGGAGACCAATAGTTACTGGCGTTACAATTCCATCTATTTTCCTTTCTAGGGTATACCCTATTCCTTGAAAATATACATCCCCTTCTATAGCAGAGTCAGTTCTATACCCCAATACATACAATGTAAATCTCTCTAGCGGCATGCTAAGAGAATAAGCAGAAAGATTTTAAAGACTTTTGAATGCTTTTAGGATAATACCAAGAAGTCCGCCAATTCCTATTCCCAATACTAAGTCATAATTTGTTAGTGTTTTTGAAAGCAATAATATAAATGAGATAAAGAATAAGATTAGGCTTTCCAAGAGGTATTTTTTATCTATAATTCTGTGAAACCAGGAAGAATAGAACAAGCCAAAAATAAATACTAAAGAGGAAATTAAAGCTAATTTTTCTGTTAAAATAGAAATCATAGTTAAAATACCCAAATAGAAATAAGGATTTTTTATTATGATACTTAATAAGATTCCAATTACTGCCCCTATTAGGACTAGATTAGTAAATGGGGATAGTACAATAAGGGCTATTAATAGTATAACTGATAAAACTTTGAAATATTTTTTTCCTGGCTCTAATTCTTCTTTTACTGCTTTGTTCAAGAAAAAACCTATTACTAATCCAAGAAAAGCTATTATTGGTTCAATGAACATTTGATAAGAAAAATATAGTTGCTTAATAATTGTTGTTTTTTATAATAACTACTTTGCAATAATAATGCTTATAAATCGCTTAAATATGAGAGAGAATATGCCTGATATAAAATATGTCGAGGAAAATGGGAATAAGTACAAAATAGATTCTGATGGCGAGAAATATAGAATCTCTTTTAGCGAGGAATTGCAGCTAAAGAATCTTAAAGAGGTGAGGGAGCATAAACACTGGCTGAAAATGAACTTTTATGTCATGGCCTTATTAACTGCTATGATTTTAATAGTTGCCCTGATAATTATATTCATATTTTATAGATTAGACCAGATTAATTTCTTTACTGGGGTTTTGTACAGATAGAATCTTCTCTTTTTTTGAGCTTAATTTTGGATCATAGAATGGCATTCCGAAAACCCTGATTAACTTTTTATCTTTTTCAGTTAGATTTTCTTCTTTGAAATTTGCAATTGTCCCCTCTTCATATTTGCTTATTTTATATTTTTTTAATTTAAATCCTGCTTCTATCAATCCTGCCCTAACAATTGGCGAGCCGTTGTGGGTTATTAATATAGACGATTTACCCATTCTCTCTTTTATTTCCCTGAAGAAATTTACAGAATATAACTCAGGATTCTTCATTGTCGAGAATGCATCTAGGATAATTAAATCGAATTTTGATTTTAACTTTTTAATATTCTTTCTTGCGTCTCCCTGCAGAATTTTTACTTTCTTTAATTTTGGATTTAAAGCTAGGGAAGTTTTTATGCAATCCTTGTTGTATTCCAAAGCAGTGATATTTGCATTTACTTTGTTTAATATCATTAAAGAAACATAACCTATTCCATACCCGATGTCCAAGACTTTTATCTTGTTTTTTAGTTTGATATGGTCTAAGTACCTTCTTTTTATACTTTCTAAGGCTCCAGATTTTGGATGCAATAATTCTTTGAATTCAGGATTGTAGAAAGTGATGCTATTGTCTTTTGTCAGGATTTTTTTCATTAGAATTATGTATAGCTTGTTCTTTGCCCATCGAAATAGCTTTTTCCATCTGGGGATTCTTCAATAGTCATCATTCTTTGAAATTCTGGATGGTATATCTGCCTAACTTCTGCTTTTCCACTCATATACTCTGGAGTTCTTGTTAGTTCTGTTACAGCAGCATGCCCCCAGAACAACCATTTTCCATCTACATCTTGGACTAAAATTGTTTTACCGTATTCATCGTGATATATTGCAGGTGCTTCTCCTGGTTTTCTTCTTTTCCTAAAATTAAAAGCTAATCCGACTAGGTCTCTTGCGGAATCTGGATTTCTAATATGTCTGTTTAGACTTAATGATCCTGGAAATCCCTCTTCTGTTGTTAATTTCAGTATATCTTTAAATTCAACTTCGCTTCCCATATTTTTTATTATCTCTTTTTATATTTAAGAATTATTGTAGTGGAAAATAGAAAATAAACGCCGCGACTGGGACTCTCAAACTCACACACAGCTTTTCAGCATATATCGTGAGAGTGCTTTGAACCCAGACATCCCGAAGGAAACAGGATTTCTGTGGTTGCTATAACCTTAGCAATCTTGCACGCTTTCAAGCTCTGCGCAATACCAGGTTATGCGATCGCGGCATTTATTTAAAAAGAGAATGATTGAAAGTTCTTTTAAAGGTTTTGCAGTTCTTCCAATTCAGATTATAGTAATATTTAAATACTAGTATTACTTTATTACTTTATGACACTAAAAACTATTAAAGGAATTAATGAGGATTCCTGGTTGGAATTTAAAAGCATTGCAGCCAGAAACGGAATGAATATGGGTACTCTATTTGAACAAATGCTGGAGGAGTATAAGAAGAAACCAGAGGAAGCTTGGAAAGTTATTCTGCATAGCGGTAAAATACTTAGTGATAAAGATGCAAAGGAAATGGAGAAGATAACTAGGAAAACCAGAGAAGAGTATGGATTTAGAACATGACTATACTGCTGGATACATCAGTTTTGATTGAGATAGAAAGAGAGAATAAAGAAGTAATTGGAAAATTAGAATCGTTTAAAAAATTGCATCCTTCTCTTCCAACCATCAGTTTTATTGTATATTTCGAGGTTTTAGAAGGAATCATAAAAAGAAACCCTAAGAGAAAAGAAAAGGAAATAGAAATCTTAAACTCTTTTACTTGTTTGAGTGCATCAAAAAGAACAGCGCAAATATTAACAGATTTAAGAGTTAAATATGCTGAAAGAGGTATTCAATTGTCTTTAGCAGATTTGATTGTAGCTTCAACAGCAAAGGAATATGACTTATTGTTAATAACTAAAGATAATCATTTCAAGCATATCGAGGAGATAAATAAGATTATTTTATGATTAAGAAAAATATTTCATCTTCCAAATCAAAGTCTTCAAATGAATAGCCGTTTTTTGAGAGCATCCTTCTGAACCAAGACCTGCCTTTCTTCTTTATACCCCCCCCCTTACTGAGAGCTATTTTTGAGAAGCTAACTAATATTTTTTTAGCTTTTAATTTTTTAAACAGCCTTTCAGATGATCCTTTTTCTATTGTTTCTAAAGATTCCAACATTCTAAATAAGAAAACAATCTCTGCTTTTGGCAGCTTATCATTATAATTGTCAAATGCATTTAAAATGAAGGCTTTACCCTTGATTTTGTTTTTTTGCATGTATAACTTAACTTCTTTTATATTCTCTTTACTAATATCTGTTAGGTAATAGGTTTTATCCTTTCCAAATATTTCAATGTATTCCAAGGGAGATAAGCCACACCCAATATCCAATATGGAATTAAAATTCCCTATTCTTCCTTTTATCTGTTCATATGTGTTTTTACTTCTTTTTTCTTTTATTTCTCTATAAACACCATAGACTTTTCTTAATGTTTTTCTTATGTCTTTGAAGAATTCTCTATAACGGTCTTTCCTTTTTAATTTTTTAAAGTCCTCATTGATGTCTATTTTATATTTGTCAATTCTTTCTAAAATTCTTGATTTCAGGAATTCATCATCTATATCAGACAGGCTTCTTTTTCCTTTAATATCTTCAGCTATTTCTTGCAGAGTCATTTTTTATCTCAATTATTTTCTCTTTTATCTTAATTTTGCAATCTATGAATTTTTCAACTATATGCATATTTGTTTTTAAGTGGTCTGTAATTCTTGGAACTTTTATCGCTGATTCCTCTATTAGAGCTAAATAAGGAATCAACTGGTCTGCTAAGTGCTCGTCTACTGTTGCTTTTGGCAGTATTTGCTTTAATAAATTTGTTGCTGCTTCCTCTCCAACTTTTTCACTGTATTTTCCTTTTGCTCCAAGGGCATCTCCTGCTAGGGTGTAATCTGGATAATTGGCTTTTAATAAGATTCCAGAGCCAGTGCTTAGGGAATCTACATATCTAACCCCTATGTTTATCGGGCAGTCAAGGTTATTTCCAAGGATTTTTTCAGCACTTAATGCCTGGCGTTCTGCTACTTTTCCTTTTTTCAAATCTGATGATGCAAGAGAAACTCCTGTTATTTTGTTTAATTCTCCTGGAACATCTAAATAAAGATTATTTAATTTAGCAGATGGTTTGGACCTGAAGATTAAATCAGCTCCCCCTTTAGGATAGAAACCGTGCTTTATTATGCCTATATCGGGATTAAAACCTAAACTTCTTAGAGCAGGAAATAAGACATCTGTGAAATAGAAGATGTTTGGCGCTTTTTCATTAAATGTTGCGCCGCCTTTAATCCTTATCTGCATATTGTGCTTTAGAAATAAAGAGGGGAGCATTAAGGATTGCAAAACTAAACAGGCACTTCCTGCTGTTCTTATCTGGATGTTTAATTGTTTTTTGGTTATTTCATTTGGAATGAACTCTATCTCCCTGCTTCCTAACTCTACTCCTTTTGTTTTTGCATTGCATAATTTAGCCAAGGATTTAATACTTTGATAATGCTGCTCCATTAATCCTTTTTTTGCCCTGTTTTCTCTTATTTTATTTATTCTAACAGGTTTTTTAGTTAAGGCAGATAAGGCACAGGCTACTCTTATTACAGAGCCCCCGCCTTCGTGGATATCCCCTGAAATTTCTATCATTTTTCAAAAAGTTTATAATGTATGCAGTAGGATTTAATAGTATGGATTATAAAAGTTTAGGATTTAGATGCGGGATTGAGGTTCATCAGCAATTAAATACTAAAAAATTATTCTGCGATTGCCCTAGTTTAGTTAATGACCCTAACAAGCCGGATGTCATATTGAGAAGGAGATTAAGGGCTTCTATGGGAGAGCTAGGAGAGATAGATGAGGCTGCCAAGTTTGAGCAAGCAAGAAACAGGGATTTTATCTATGAAGGATGCTCCAGCTCAAGCTGTTTAATAGAATACGATGAAGAGCCTATAAAAATGATAAATGAGGAAGCTCTGGAAGCAGCATTGGAGATGGCTTTATTGCTTAAAATGAAGATTTTAGAGGAGGTCCATGTTATGAGGAAAGTTGTGGTGGAT
>CAZDKM010000018.1:0-13926 GCA_964505985.1 Candidatus Woesearchaeota archaeon | reverse complement strand
ATAAGATTTAAATGCTTGGCAGAGCCCGCAACAATGAGTGCTGAGAACGTAAGTGCTGAAAAAATTGACTTGTTGGTTGATGCAGGCCTGACAGATATTATTGTCGGAATTCAATCCGGTTCTGATAGGTTAAACAAGGAGGTTTATAATAGATTTATAAGTGCAGACCAAGTTTTGAGATGTGCTAAAGTTTTGAATAAACACAAAAATAAATTAGCTGTTATGTATGATATTATAAGTTCTAACCCATATGAAACCAAAGAAGATATTTTGGAAACTATAAAATTAATAAGGAAGTTGCCCCCGCCGTTCTACCTAAGTGTTAATAACTTAATTTTCTTTGAGGGAACACCATTGTACAAAAAAGCAAGGGAAGATGGGCTAATCAAAACTTATAATGACACCGCATCAATGTTGAATTATTGGGACAGATGGGAGCACATCAAATTAAAAAAGAAAAATGCTTACCTGAATTTGGTATTGAACTTAATGAGGGGGCCTTGCACAAAGACAAGATATGGATTACTGCCAGCATTTGTGGTTGATAACCTAATCAAGAAAGGTATTGTTGATTTCAATCTTAAATTTAAGTCTCCTACAACATTAGTTGGAGAGATGGTTTCTGTGATGGATACAATGAGAGAGAATGTGGCAAAGCCAGTTTACAGATCAATGCCTGTTGGTTTCAAAAACTGGTATGACAAGGTAAGGTACAGGGCATAATAGTTTTTATACTTATACATTACATATAATTTATGGATTTAGAAAAAATAGATAATAAAGTATTTGAAATCTGGAAAATAGTTCAAAAATTAAGATATATCAACTCTATTAATCAAAAAGAAGAAAAAGAAAAGTTCATGAATTCTAAAACTTATAACCCCAACTTTAAATTCAGGGAGTTAGATTTTGATCCCGATAAACTTATTAAACAATTGCATTCATGTAAAAAAGAATTAGATAATTCCCCAGTTGCAGAATTGCTTTCTAAAAAAATTGACAAGCTGATATCATGGCTTAACATGCTGAAAACAAGGGGGACTTCTAAATTTTCAGATTATTCTGTTGAATACTATGGAAAACCAGATTTGGATTTAGTTTCAAAAGCCTTAAGTATAATAAAGAAAGAGGCTAAGCAGAAAAAAGAAAAACCAACAATAACAGCAGAAGAAATGGCTGAGCATTTAAAGAATGAAACAAAAAGAATGAAACTAAACTGGAGTGTAAAAGTAAAAGAAAACTTAGGAGCAAAAGCAGATGATGTTGCAGCAGAAGAGACCCTTTACATAAAAAAAGGAGAAATGTTTACAAAAAAAGATTTAAAGAGATTAACAGTCCATGAGCTGGGAGTTCATTCAACAAGGGCGGTTAACGCTAAAAAATTAAAATACAAAATATTCTTTATGGGGACTGCAGAGTATGAAGTGACAGAAGAAGGTCTTGCAACAGTAATAGAAGAAAAAGAAGGGGTTCTCGAAGGATCAACTCTTAAATCTTATGCAGGAAGAGTCATAGCTGTAAGTATGGCCTTGCAGAAATCATTTAGGGAAGTTTACAACTACTTATGCAGTTATTTTTCAAAAGATGAATCTTATCAGTTAACAATGAGGGCTAAAAGGGGGTTTCAAATACTTCCCAGCCAGGAGCTTTCACAAAAGACCATATTTATCTGAAAGGCAGGGAACTAGTTAAACAGGTAACAGATTTAAAGCCCCTATTTAAAGGGAGAATTGGAGTAGAAGATTTGTTTAATCTTGAGAAGCTGGGTATATAACTCCAAATCTACTTGAAGTTAAGGAAAACTATTTAATTAAACTCAATTTCTATACTTTTATGACATTAAAAAATCAATTTCAAAAAATAAGAGAAAACTGGTTATTATTAATTTTAGTGGCTGTGATCCTAGTCGCTTTTAGCGGGATAAACAATGTTCCTTTTGTTGATATTGGAACAAAACAGATGGCTATAGATGAATCAGTTGGAATAGCAAGATCCAGCTTGAGCTATCCTCAATATGATAATTTTGTGCCAGAAGCACAGCAGAGGTTCATAACAAAAACAGCTTCATTATCCACGGAAATTGAAAGGAATACTTTTGCTGAGGCAGATTCTGAAGTAAAAAATTTGGTGAAAGGTTTTAACGCTTTGATAATCAATGAAAACCAGAATAAGAATAGAAGGGGAAAGACCTCATTTTTATCATCCTCTTACATAATAAAGGTTGAGACTTCAAAATACGATTCTTTAGTTTCACAATTAAAAGGAATTGGAGATGTTAGTTTCTTTAATGAAGATGCAGATGATATAACAGAGCAGAAATTAGATTTGGAAGCTGCATTAGAGGCAGAAAGAGAAAGACTAAAGAGATTCGAACAGTTATTTGAAGAAGCTGAAACTACCCAGGAAAAGATTGAATTAACAGATAAAATATTCAATCAGGAAAGGACAATAAAATATTATGAAGAAGAATTAGAAAATATAAACAACAGGGTCTCATACTCTACTATCTACCTGACAATAACTGAAAAAAGATCAGATTTCGCAAATGCCGCATTCATTACATTCTCCCAGATAGCAACAAACTTTGTAGACAGCATTAATGTTTTAATCAATCTAGTGATTATAATAATTCCATGGGCAATTGCATTGTTGATAATCTGGACCATTTATAGAAAATACAGGAGATAATTGAACTGTTAATTATAGTAGCTTTAATTTATCTTATCTTTAGAAACTGCAGGAAATAGGTGTAACCATTGCTCCAAGATTTATCCTAACCACTCTTGCTCTTAACTCATATGAATCACATGATCCGTCTATTATAGCACAGGCTCTTATGAGATCTCCTACGCTTCCATTAGGGGGTCGTTGAAGTTTTTCATGAGAAACATTAATCCTAAACACCCATCCCTCAGGATCAAAAAAGATATCTGTGATTTCACTAAGGCTATAGCCGGGAGGTAGCACAGGATTAATCGCCTCTTTAACATAACTATTAAAGTGATCCAGGACTCTAGGATAAAACTCCCTAACTCTCTCAACAGGTACAGGTCGACTTCCAAAACCAAGGTCTAATCCTTCTGTCATAGCAGTTCAAGAATCAAGGAAAACTTATAACATTTTCCATTTAAGATTTTGGGGCAAAAATTAAATACTACTTCTTTTTCTACTAGGACAATGAATAAAGACTTAAAGTTAATAGAAGACTTCCAGAGGGAAATGACCATTTTAGGCCAGGTTCTTAGTTTATTAGGCTGGGACCAATTAACTTATATGCCTAAAAAAGCTGCAGAATCAAGGTCAGAGCAAACCTCCCATCTCTCCCAATTAATCCATAAAAAAGCAACAGATGATGAGTTGTATAATGCACTTCAAAGATTAAAGAAATCAAAGTCTCTTTCTAAAAAAGAGAAATTAATGGTAAAAAAATTGTTGAGAGGTATAGAAAAATCAAGAAAACTTCCTGAAGGATTTGTCAAGGAAATGTCAAAAGTGACTACTTTGTCTTACATGGCCTGGGAAAAAGCAAGGGAAAAAAATGATTTTAAAATATTCCAGCCTCATCTGGAAAAGGTAATTGAACTAAAAAGAAAAGAATGCAATTACATAAAAGAGCCAGGGCACCCTTATAATTCTCTATTAGATTCTTATGAAGAGGGGATGACAGCAGAGGAGTTAAAGCCAATATTCAAGAAATTAAAGGAAGAATTAAAGGAATTAATATCTAAGATAAAAAATACAGAAACCTACAAAAAACAAACTCAATTATCATTGGAAATACCAGTAGAGCAGCAGAAAGAACTATGCTATGATGTGATAAAAAGAATAGGGTTGACAGAAGACAGAAGCAGGTTAGATCTATCTATTCATCCATTTACCCAGACAGCAGGGATAAATGATATAAGGTTAACCACAAATTTCAGAAAAAATCCGTTATTTTCATTTGAATCAACTATACATGAATCAGGCCATGCATTGTATGAACTAAATATTCCTGAAAAAGACGCATATAATATTCTTGGGGCTGCTGTTTCTCTCGGTATTCACGAATCACAGTCAAGATTCTGGGAAAACATGATTGGTAAAAGCAGACCATTCTGGAAATTTTATTTTCCCAAGTTTAAAGAAATATCAAAATTAGACATAAATGAAGAGCAGTTGTATAATGGAATAAACTTTGTAAAGCCAAGTTTGATAAGAATTGAATCAGATGAAGTTACTTACTGCATGCATGTAATCCTAAGATTTGAAATTGAGCTCAGATTAATAGAAGGCACAATAAAAGTCAAGGATTTGCCAAAGATTTGGAATAAAAAAATGGAGGAACTATTGGGGGTTGTTCCAAAAAATGATGTTGAAGGTGTTCTGCAGGACATGCACTGGTCCCAGGGAGCTGTTGGCTATTTTCCGACTTATGCTCTTGGATCAATCTATGCTTCCCAATTATTTGAACAATTAACAAAAGAGAAAAAAGGTATTGAAAAACAGATAGAAAAAGGGGATTTTTCTGAGATTTCTAAATGGCTGAAACTAAAAGTTCATCAGCATGGAAATACTCTGCTTCCTGAAGAATTAATAAAGAAAGCATGTAACAAAGGCTTAGATGTAGATACATACATTTCCTATTTGAATGAAAAATATTCTAGAATTTATGGGTTTAAGAAATAGTTAGTTTCTCTTAACAAAAATTGAAGACGTAAACAGACATACCCCATTCTATCTCTCTCATATTCTTCACACATTTGAGAGATAGTGTTACTAACCCCCTCTGGAATTTCAATTCTTTCAGTCAATGTTCCACCTCCAGGAGGTATTACTGTCCTAACTGTAATCTCAAATTTTTTTCGAGCAGAAATGAAAAACACGTCAGTAACTGGACCAAGTCTATACCCTTCTATTAATGCAGGATTAATTCTTTCTCTAGCATACCTTTCAAAATCATCTCTTAATTCAGGAGCATATTCTCTTGCATCTCTTTCTAACTCCTCTTGTCTTATTTCGAACATGCGAAGTCTTACATTTACTTTATCACTTTGGTCTGCCATAAAATTAGTTATTAGGAAAATCTTATAAACTTATTGACTCCCAGCTCTTATCTAAATTAGCAACAGTATCATAATTTTTCATTTCTTCTGGTTTAATCCATTTAAACTCAGTATGCTCCCAGTCTAGTTTTATTTCTGGTCTATCTTTTAATTCAACTAAAACAGGAGTTACAATCCATTTTTTATTTATTTTTTTATCTAAAATTTCAAAGTAATTTCCAATTTTGATTGATAAAACCTCTTTAACATTAATCTCTTCCCTTAATTCTTCTTTTATCTTTTCTTCTATTGGCTTTACTTCATCTAGATAGCCTGCAATAGTATTCCACTTCCCTTTATAAGTCAAGACTTTATTACTTCTTTTTAACAATAATATTTTATCTTTAACTTTAATAAAAACAGTTATTACCGGAGCTTCATTCGACTTAGAATAATCAATTCTTCCATCTTTAAATTTAGGTAATTTCTTAGAAAATTCTTTAATTATGCTCAGAATATCTTTCATAAGTTAAATAAATAATAAAAGTTTAAATAATTAAGCCCATCCGCTCTTAGCCCTGGCCAGTTGCTCTAAAATCATGCCAAGGACATAATATTCCCTTAAATCTTCTAAAAAAGCTTCAGAATTCTCAGCACCATCATAGGCTTTATACCTTGACATAAATTCACTAAATCCTTCTGGGAAGTTATAAGCAAAATATGTCAATGCTTTCCATTCAGGAGCCTCAAACTTTTTTAATCTTGCTTCAATATACCCATTACCAGGAAAAGTGGGAATCCTTCTTTTTGTTTCAGCAACCCTTCTCTCAATTTCCCCATCACCAAGACTAAGAACTTGTTCTATTGTAGTCATATATTTAATACAAACAAAAATATTATAAAACTATTTAAGAAATAATTACCTAAACTTACTAACATCTACCCAATCCGCCTGTTCTAAATGATAATCTATCCTGTCTTGAACAGATGCAGGTAATAGCTCTCTTAATCTTTCTCTTCTACACAAGATTTCTTCTTCTGATTCGGCTCTAGCAAAACGCATTCCAGTAATTGCTTGTAGAGTCCTTTCTAAGAAAAAAGGATTTGCAGAACCAACATAAAACTCCCCAAATGCACAATAATCTTTTCTCAATAATGAGTATGCAACAACAAAATCGCTTCTTACTCTATCTCCTCTAAATAAGCCGTCTTCATCTATAATTTCTTCTTTTAATCTTAGAAAATCCTCAATATCTGTATTTCCGAATTGTTTTAATAAAGCTTTACCTTCATCTAACCCTGGCCAGTATAATCTACGAACAACATATATATCTGCTAATAATAAAGGTTCTCTTATAAAAGGAGTATGACTTTCCTGCACATATCCATAATTTATTCCATCCATAATATCTAAGACTCTCCTTAACGCTTTGTCTTTTCTTGCTCTATCTAAATGTGGATAAACTACTCCAACCGCATTGTACACATTTGCTGGAATTGTCTCCATTGGTCCACCCGCTATAGCTTCAATAAAAGCCCTATTATTTACCCCATCTTCTCCAGTATATGCATCATCTAATGCTTTATTATAAACACCAGCAATCATATCTATCGCTTTATCAGGATCATCCATAAGCATTCTTGCTAAAGGTTCTACATGAACTAACGAAGAAGCTTCGTGAGAAACAAAACATCTTCTAACACCATCAACAAGTTCTTCTATTTTTGCTCTTTCTTCAGGGCTCAGCTCTCTTTCTGCCATGTATTAACAAAGAAAAAAAGTATTATAAAACTATTCAGGAGCTCTTCCTGATCCACCAGCAGCCAAAGCCATTGCCCCTAAAACATACTTCTTCAATATTGGTAAATTATCAATATTTGTCATCTTCCTCACAATAACCTTAGGCCTGAAATAAAATGATTTCAATGCATATCTCTGTAGCTCTTTTATCTCATCTGAAGTTCTTCCATCAGCAACCCACGGTAAATTGGTCTCAGAAAATCCTCCCCATGTCTGGAAAGTATCCCAATCATTTGAAACATTACCTTTCTTTACCTGCTCATCATACATCTGTGTTCCAGGATAAGGGGTGCAAATAGTAAATTGTGCCCAGTCAGGATCAATTTTTTTAGCAAATTCAATTGTCTTTAAATCATCCCCTCTAGTACTTCCAGGCATTCCAAGCATCATATAAGCTCTTGTATTAATTCCTATTCTCCTACATAGCTTGAAGGCTTTCTCTATAGCTTCCAGAGTGGTATCTTTCTTTATACTATCAATTAATTTCTGTGTACCACCCTCAACACCAAAATGCATTCCCCAGCACCCAGCTTCCTTCATTTTCTTTAATAATTCCTCATCAACTAAATTAGCTCTTGAAATAGCATCCCAGCTAATATTTTTATTCAACCCTTCTTTTATTATAGCATCACATAATTCCATAGTTCTTTTTTTATTCAAAGTACAAGTGTCATCTCTTATCACAATTTATTTAGCACCATCATCATTAACAAACATCTTCATTTCTTCTATTACCCTTTCTACTGAATGCATCCTGTATCCAGTTTTGGCTGTAGCACAGAAAGTGCATCTGTAAGGGCATCCTCTTGTTGTAATCATAGTATAAGCAGGTAATCTTCTATAATAAGAAACAGAAGGTCTGTATAGCTCCATTTTGATTAAGCTTCTATCTGGTATTGGTAACTCATCTAAATTTTGTAATTTTTCTCTTGCTTTTGTTTGCATTACCTTTCCTTTTTCTCTAAAAACAATGCCTTCAACATCTTTCAATTCTTTTTTTCCTTCAAAAGCATCTAATAAATCCAAGAAAGTTAGCTCTGCTTCCCCAACTGCTGCTACATCAATTGATTCTTCATCTTCAACTGTTCCTAAAGGCCTTAATGTTGGATGACTTCCTCCAACAATAGTTTTAATTTTGGGATTTATTTGTTTTGTTAATTTACAGATATTTACTGCCTGGGTGTATAAAGGAGTAAGCATTGCAACTCCTACTATATCATAATTTCCATTTCTTATTTTAGTTTCTAATTCATTTAAAGAAATTCCTTCTGCTTCACAATCTATAACTTCTGCTTTATGATTATTCTGATTTAGATAAGTAGCTATATATAATAAGCTTAGAGGCTCTGATTTTGGGCCAACTTTCTTTCCTAATTTTTTCCAGTAGCCATTATCCATTGATGGCATTACTAATAATATTTTCATGTTAATTACCTCTAGAATACTAATTCATTTAAATGTTTTTAATATATAAAGGTAGTGGTTTATGGTTCTGTCTTAAATTAGTGGCTTCCTCCTTTTTATTATCTTATTATTCTTTTGTAAACCAAATCTTTATAAACTATAGCAACTATAGATTCTATAGAATGATAACAACAATTCAACTAACCAAAGAAACAAAAGATAAACTAGCATCTTTTGGAACAAAAGGAGAGAGCTACGATGACATCATTAGAAAAGTCTATTCTTTAGCCGTTAAAGAACAATTGAGAGAATTTTTAATGTCTGATGAAGGGTTCATACCTATTGAAGAAGCCATAAAAGAGGCCAATAAAAAATGGCCAAGGTGATGATTTCTGAAAAATTAAAAGACGAAATTCTAAAAAAATTCAAGAAAGAATCTAAAAAAATTTTCAATCAGATGTATTCTCTTAAAAATAATCCAAAAAAAGGAAAATTACTCGGAACTGTTGGAGGAATTGTTATAAAAGAAATAAAGTATGGGAAATTTCGTTTTTACTTCATTACAGATGGATATAAAATAAAAATAATGGATGAATCACTCTTAACAGAACTATTAATAAGATTTGTGAGGATGTCTGATAAAAAAAACCAACAGCAAACTATCAATGAAATAAAAAAAGTACTCCTCAATTTTGGCCCTAAAGGGTTTAATGAATAGGTTATTTCTTCATATCAGCCAAAAATCCAAACAATCCAATCTGCACCCCAATAATAACAAGTAGCATACTCAATATAGTTAAGGGCAGATGCCCGACTTTTCCAGTAAAGACAAAATTCAATACTAATATAATCCCAATAAATACCCCAAGACTGAAAAAGAAAAGACCAATACTCCCAAAAAACTTCAATGGCCAGTAATCTCTGTATATTCTTAGGATATTAATCCACGCCTTGAAAGCATACTCAAAAGGATTTTTCATTAGTCTACTTTCCCCATCCCTTTTCCTGAAATAAGTGGGGATTTCTTTTATTTTATATCCTAAATTAACAACCCTTATTATCTGCTCTTGAGTATAAGTATGATCAGAATTAATCTCAATTTCACCAACTTTCCTAGTAAAAGCTCTGAATCCAGTCTGGCAGTCTCCAACTCTATAACGAACAATTTTGGATATAGTGTTTGAAAAAGCTAAATTTCCCAATTGCTTCAGAACAGGCATGCTTTCTATCCCGCCAATAAATCTATTCCCAAGAACTAAATCATACCCCTTGTTTATCTCATCTATTAATCTCGGTATATCCTCAGCTAAATACTGTCCATCTGCATCTGTATGGACTATGATGTCAGCATTTAATTTCAAGCACTCCTTCATCTCAGTTCTGAAAGCTTGGGCTAATCCCAGATTCCTGTTATGGCTTACAACTAAAGCTCCATTCTTCTCAGCTATTTCTTTAGTTTTATCTTTGCTTCCATCATCTACCACTAATATCTTGAAGTCATACCTCTTTTTGCTGAGAACTTCCTTAATAGCTCTTACAACATACCCAATACTCTTCTCTTCATTATATGCAGGTATTGTAACTACTATCTTTTCCATAGCAACCTCAATAAAGAAAGAATTAAAAGGATTTTGAAAAATTCATTCCTTTTAATAAGTCAGTTCTACATCTATTCCAAGAATTATCTCTTATCCTTATCCAAAAAGCGAAACTCTTTCAACCGGTTTATATCCATTGCCAAATTCTTCAACAGGCAACCTATCTCTTCTAAAGACTCGTTCATCAAGCTCCTCTTCATATCCAGCCAATAACATATCTTTTTCAAGTCCCAACCATCTTCTTTCAACTGGAATAAATCCCATTCTAGACAAATGATCAACTATAGGTAATATTGGTACTTCTATACACCCCGTATCATTCCTGGCTAAAGGCATGACACGTAATCTCGATTCTCTATATGCTTTTTCTCCATAAAGAACAGTTGGTAAATCATACATTTTTCCTGCACCGCCCTTAGAAAAAAACATCCCCAAATTACTGTCAATAGCCTCGCAAATTCTATCCCTCAATGTTAATCCGACGTCTGCTCCCAATCCTGCTAACATATTAGGGTCTATTGCTGAATCCACGCTTCTTTGGGAATAACGATGAGTAAAATTTCCTCCAGGATGTCTATCATCAACTAAATATCCAAAAGCTTCTCCATTCCCAGAAACCAATATATAAACTCTCCTTTCAGTTAACGTTACATCTAAATCAACAGGAACTCTTGCCACTAACCCTTTCGCACTATCAACCTTCTCAATAAGATTAGTTCTAATACTCCTGCTTTGCTCAAAAGTAACTCTTCCTGGAACTTGTTTTACCATGATATAAAAAGAATAGAAATTATTAAAAGGCTTGCTTTTTCTTCTTAATCTACTTTCTTTAACTTAATGGTTCTATGGGGGCGTATACGTATATACAAATCTTTCTAGATTTTCTTCCTCAATTTCAGAATTATATGCCATGACTGGTTTTTAATAAAAGGGATTTTAGAAATAATCTTATCAACACCTAAAAATCCAGCCATCAGGTATTTGTTGCATTTCAATTTTCTATTTGTCCCTTCATACATATATCCAAAATAGCTTACATTCTCCATAGATTGAATATTAAAGTATGGTTTTATTATTTCAATTAATTCTTCCTTCTCAAAATTTTTATGCCATGGTCCAAATCTCTTTTTATCTTCATATGCATTTTCCCTCAATTTTCTGTTTATAACAGCAGCATGAGTCTCAGAAACAACAGCAATTCCATCATCTTTCAAAACTCTAAAAATTTCTTTAGCTCCATTTTCAGGATTTTGTAGATGGTGCAAGACTGAGTCAGTATAGACAACATCAAAAGTCTTATCCTTAAAAGGAAGTTTCTCAGCTTGTGCTCTTACTAAATATTTTAATCTTTTCTTAGCCTCTCTTAGCATATCCAAGGAAACATCACTTCCAATCACTATGCAGTCTTTAGGGATAAGCAAGGATAATCTTCCAGTCCCGCAGCCATTATCTAATATTAACCCTTTTTTATCAACAATTAGCTTTCTTTTCCAGCTCTTCCAGCTCATAGTAACTGCTTTATTGGTATTAATTCCTCCATAATTTTCAACAGATTTTTCTTGTGCATTAAACTCTTCTCTCAATCTTTTTTTATCTAAAATGAAGTCAGGAATATCATCCTCAATATTAAAGCTATGTTTATTAGAACAAGCATACCCACATTTAATCTTTTTCAAGATTTTTCCGCATTTAACACATTGTAATATACTTTCAAACTTCATTTTTTTAACCTAAATTCTAATTCAAATATGCTTGTAAACAGGGAGAGAGTCCCAGAAAATTTTTAGTTTGTGGCATATATTTTTACATCTCCCTCTTCATGGATTAATTTTAAATCTAATTTATTATTCTTTATAATATATTTAGATACTTATTAATTTCTAACATCTCCAATTCTTATCTCATTATTAATAAAAAACCCAACAACAGTGACGCTGTTATTCCCCTCTCCCTCATATAAAGAGCTTTGGTCTTTCTTCCATATCTTCCCCTCATACCTCTCATCAATCAAAACGCTATATCTTCCAGAATCAAATTTATCCAGCCATTTCCCCGTCTTCATTAGCTCTCCATTACCCCAATATTTATTGGAGTCATAAATATTGATTCCATAAACTCCCAAGCTAGTTAAAATAAAAAATACAAACATCACTGGAATAATATTCCTCAAATTTAATTTTTCAAGGTAATGCAGGTAATAAATTAACATGCTAATAACTAATAAAACAAACATCAATATCACATAGCTTCCTAAAACAAATTCCTCTTCTATCTTGCCAGTATACAAAGATCCTAAAACTGCATTGGCAACACCAAGCCAGCTTAAAGACATATTATTAACTGGGAATAAAGGAAAAAACAGCAAAGTAGACCCAATCAAGACAAATATTAAGGTAACTAAGAAGCTTTCATTAAAGTAATCTTTTTCCTTTTCATAAACCTTAAGTCCTAAAAATCCAAGTATAATAAATAATGGCAATAATAGATCAATATACCTTCCAACAGGTCTTCCTAAGAGCCACGGAAAGATTGTTCTATAAGAGCTTACAGCAGATATGTTTGGTATAGCTAACATTCCAGATAATACAACAAGCCCTAAAAATACAAATATGCCAAAATCTCTTATTTTCTTATCACTGCTAAATAAGGTGTTAAAAGACATTAAAAATAATATAATGCCAGACCCCAATACTATAAAGCTGATATATAGCAAAAACCAGCTTCCAACATTAGGCAGAGCTCCTGCTACATCTAGAGTTAAAGAAGCCTCTTTTGAGTAATGCCCCAATATCCCAGAAAAGCTAAAGCCGAATTCCAATCCATTTCTGATAATCCAAGGCAATACAGTAATTAAAAATAACATCCCTAAAACTGTCTTCTTTTTTAATTGATTTAAGCTGAATTTATATAAAAAGTAGAAAAATACCAGGATTAATAGCATAACCGCAGTAAACTTTGTTAAAAAGCTCAGCCCAATGAATATCCCAGCTAATATGTCAAATCTATACCCTTCATGATTAAAAGACCTGTAAATTAAGTAAAAAGCTGTTAAAAATAAAGGGTATAGTAAATTCTCAGCCATTATATAGCCGGAAAAGGCAAAATTGCTTGGAATTAAGCTAACTAATAGTGCAATAACAAAAGATCTTTTCTCATTAAAGAATTCTCTGGAAAGTAGATAAGCCGGAATAAACACTAATGTGGATATTATTGCATTAATGACCTTCATAAGCCAGTACACATTTGTCATATCATTAAAAAAATGTGAAATGGACAAAACTATGGGGTATAAAGGCGGGAATAAGCTGGTAGAAACCCCATGAATTGAAAATTCCCCGGATTTAAAAAAGCTCTCAGCCATTTTATTATATATATAGGCATCACTAAAGGCAGATGGAGCTAGGACTAGACTAACTAGTAAAATTTTAACAAAAATAACCCCCAAGATTACAAAAAGCATTGTTTTTCTATGATCTTCCATGGTTTTCTCCACGTTAGAAACATTTAAATACCAGTTGATTTTTATATCCATCATTAAAAATATCAATTAAATATTATCTCAAAGGAGGGTGTTGATTAATGGAAAAAAAGAGGTTAGTTGATTTACTTCTTATCAGTTTTTTATTTGTCTTAGGAGTATATTTAGTCTCAAGCACAGTGGCATTCAACAGTACAGGAAGTAGTGTAAATGTTAGTGGAAATGACCGCTCATATACTAGCGGGGCTACCAACGGAAGTGTATGGACAGGAGGAGGGTATAATTTAACAGAAATTATAAACTTTACAATAAACTTTACTGGAGGAGATGCTATTTCAAATGTTAATATAACTATCCCAATAGAAGCCTATAGGCTTCATAATAGAAATGAAAGAAATGTTACTATATCTCTAAATAATAATGGTGGACCTGGAAATACTATAAACTGGACAATCACAAATACAACTAATATAGTAATATTGCGTGCCATAGAAGGAAACTATACAGTTGGGTTAAAGATTCCATTAAATATAGAATTTAATGTAACTGCAAATAGGAGTATTGAAGGAGCCTTTACCTGGAATGTTTCCTTCACTGATAATGTAACAGGTACTGCAGATA
>CAZDKM010000017.1:1999-14275 GCA_964505985.1 Candidatus Woesearchaeota archaeon | reverse complement strand
GGATCAAATGGTTCTGGTTTTCAAAGGACAATTTTAATTGCATCTGATGGGTATATTGAGACGTCAAAGGGGAAAGTTGGAGTTGCTACGTTATGCTTAGAGGAAGAGGCTGCCAAGAAAATTAAGACAGAGGAAAATACAGTTACCTATAGGTTGGATAGACTGGGGGTTCCTTTGTTAGAAATTGCGACCAAGTCTGAGATTATAGATGGAGAGCATGCAAAAGAAGTTGCTTCTACAATCGGAATGATTTTGAGGTCTACTGGAAGAGTGATAAGAGGACTGGGCAGCATAAGACAGGATATTAATTTGTCAATTAAAGACAATCCAAGGATTGAACTAAAGGGATTTCAAGATTTGAAAAATATTCCAAGAGTTATTGAGAATGAGGTTAACAGGCAATTAAAAGAAAAACCAAAAAAAGGAGAGGTCAGGAGGGTTGAGCCAGATGGGAATACTACTTTCTTGAGACCTATGCCTGGGGCTGACAGGATGTATCCAGAGACTGATCATCCTATTATTGAGATAACACAGAAGATGCTAAATAGGGTTGTACTGCCTGAATTAATAACTGAAAAAATATTAAATTTAGAGAAAAAATTTGGGTTAAGGCATGAGATCGCACAAGAGATTATAGAGAAGGGAATTGACTTGGACTCTTTGAGCAAGGTTTACGGGAAGATAGAGCCAAGGGTTATTGCTGATATTTTAATTGAAGTTCCTAAAGAAATTAAATCTAGGTTTAAAATTGAACCCAAGATAAAAAATGGATTTGTGGATAGGGTGTTTGATAATTTGAATAATGGGAAAATTTCCAGAGATAGTATTGTGGATATCTTAGCTGATCACTGCGAAGGCAAAAAGATTAATTTTGATGATTATAAAAAAATTTCTGATAAGAAGATTGAAGATGAGATAAAAGAGGTAATCAGGAGTAAAAAAGATTTAAGCCCAAATGCCATCATGGGCATTATAATGGCCAAATACAAAAATAAAGTAGAAGGAAAGAAGGTATTTGAATTGATAAAGAAAAATATTTGATTATCTCCTTCTTACTCTTCTTCTAGATGAAGAGGTTCTTAATTCTGCTCTAACTCTCTTCCTTACCCCTTTAACTTCTCTTTTTCCAGCAGAAATAGCTCTCCCCGCTTCTCTTTTTGTTTCTCTTTTTAATGCCTCTTTTATTCTTCCAGCTTCTGATTTGCCTGTCCTAAGCAGGGCTTTGGTTATCCTCTTGCTTCTGCTTGCCTGTCTCCTGAAAGTTAAACGAGCAAGCCCCCTTCTGAATAAGTCCCTCATCAATTTACACCTCCTTTTCTTTGGAAATTGAATTTATCAAATATATAAATAATAACAAAGCTATGAATAAAAAGAGTGTTGATGTGCTTAATATACTTTCGCTTTTTCCGATGTTCAATGTTGCTGCTATGATTAAAGCTGCTATGACAATACCTACTGCTATCCTGTTCATTGCACTATCAAGCTTAAAGGCCAGCTTATTCATCATCTTTTCTTCTATGTTTACATTCATCCTGTCATGGCTTGATAAGAATCTTTTTATATCCTTTGGTAGCTCTTTTATTAAATTTTTAAATTCATATGCAGTTTTCATCAATTCTTTTTTCTGGTATTTTATAGATTTTCTTTTCTTGACAATATTTCTTGCATATTTCTTCCACTCTTCAACGAAATTAAACTCAGGGTCCATCTCCCTTACAAAACCTTCCAATGTGGCTGCTGCCTTTATCAACAAAACAAAGTCAGGTATCAACTTAATTTTATATTTTCTTGTTATTGCCAATAGATCATACAGGAATTCAGAAATGCGGAACTGGTACAACTTTATATCATAATACTCCCTTAAATGCTCGCTTAAATCCCTCTTAAACTGTTCCTTGTTGATGTTTTTATCCACAAAACCTAAATTGATTAAAGAGTCTGCCAATAAATTCCTGTCTCCATAGGATAGAGAAAGAAAGAGGTTTTCAGCGTGATACATCTCCTCTTCACTTATCCTTCCTACAATTCCTAAATCCAGGAATGCTATCTTTCCTCCATTCATTATGAATATATTGCCGGGGTGAGGGTCTGCGTGGAAATAACGGAGCTCAAATATCTGCTTCAGAACAGAGTCCATTGCTAATCTTACAGCATTTCTCTTTGCTGCTGAGTTTTCCACTTTATCTATCCTATAGCCGTCAATGAATTCCATTACAAGAACCCTCTTGGTTGTGAAATTGTGATAGACTTTTGGTATTATAATGTGCCTATCACTTTTGAAATTATTATAGAAGGCTTCTAAGTTCTTTGCCTCTTTTATATAGTCCAATTCATTTATGGTATACCTTTCAAACTCCTTTACAATTCTTGATAATTCATATTCTCTTAGTTCAGGATAATGCTTTTCCAGCAACTCCGCTATGTGATATAATATCTTTACATCTATTTCAAAAGTTTCTTCTACTTTTGGGCGCATAACTTTTACAGCTACTTTTTTCCCGTTTTTTAACCAAGCCTTGTGGACTTGGCCAATTGAAGCGGATGCTATCGGAATTTTTTCAAATTTAAGAAAAACATCTTTTAATTTTGATTTTAATTCTGATTCAATTGTGCTTACAACTTCATCATACGAGAATGGAGGGACATGATCCTGCAGCTTACTGAATTCTTTTGCGTACTCTTTTGGAATTAAATCCGGCCTTAAACTTAATAACTGCCCCAGTTTTATGAATGTTCCATTCAACTCCTCCATCATTCTTCTTAGTCTGATTGGAACAGAATCTTTTGGGCTTTCATACTCTTTTTTATTAATTCTCAGGCCTAATGGAAGGTGATTTCTAAACCCTATCTTGTAAATTAAGAAGCCAAAGCCTTCTTTGAAGAGGATATCAATTATCTGCCTAAACCTATTTAGCTCTCTTATAGAATCCTTAAATGACATAATAAGAAATAGCTTTACTTTGTTTAAATATGTTACTAAATAGTTTTATATATCTATTTGAGGTGCACAAGAACTATGCCAGAAGAGATAAGACAATTTATTGAGGATCATGTCAATAAGATTAAAGAGATATCAAAAAAACAGAGAATTGCTTATTGGAATGCCCAGGTTACTGGAGAGGATAAATATTACAAAGAAACAGAAGAATTATCAAAAAGACTACAAAAAATTTACAATAACAAGAAAGATTTTGAAAAAGTAAAAAAATGGAATAGATCCAAGATTAAAGATCTTATGCTGAGAAGGCAGATAAAAATACTTTATGATGATTTCTTAAGCTGCCAGGGAGATCTAAACTTATTGCATGAATTAACAGAGAAAGAAAGCAGGATAGACCAGAAATTTAACAAATTCAGGGCTAAAGTTGGAGATAAGGAGATGACTGACAATGAGATCAAAGAATTACTAAAAAAAGAAACTGATTCTAGAAAATTGCAGGAGGCATGGGAATCGAGCAAGAAACAGGCAGAGATTGTTGTCAAGGAACTGCTTGAGATTATAAAGTTAAGAAATAAGCTAGCCAGGAATTTAGGATTTGATGATTATTATGAAATGGCCTTGGAGACGCAGGAGCAGAGCAAGAAGGACATTATTAAACTATTTAAGGAACTGGATGAGCTGACTAAAAAATCTTTTTTTAAAGTTAAAAATGAAATGGATGAGTATCTCGGGAGAAGATATAATATTCCAAAAAAAGAATTAAAACCATGGCACTATCAGGAATTATTTTTTCAAGAAGGACCACAGATTTATGGTCTGAAATTAGACAAATATTTTAATGAAGATGTGGTAAAGATAGCTAAGAAGTTTTATACTGGCATTGGATTGCAAACTGAGGACATTCTTAAGAGATCTTCTCTATATGAACAGAAAGAGAAATGCCAGCATGCTTTTTGCATAGACATTGACAAAGAGGGAGATGTGAGGATACTACAGAATGTGAAAAATAATGAATATTGGATGAGGACTACTCTACATGAGCTTGGACATGCTGTTTATGCAAAAAATTTGGATAAGGATCTACCTTACATTTTAAGAGATGAGGCGCATACTTTTACTACAGAAGCCATAGCGATGCTTTTTGGGAGGCTGGCATACAATGTTGAGTTTATTAAAAATTGCGCTAACGGCGATTCTGATTTGGACAATGTTTCTGAGATTTTATATAAAAAAACGGCGTTGAGCCAGATTGTTTTTTCTAGGTGGGTCCAGGTTATGGTTAATTTTGAAATGAGAATGTATGAAAACCCAGATCAAGATCTGAACAAATTATGGTGGGATTTGATTAAAAAATACCAGCTGATTAATTTTTCAAGGGACAAACCAGACTGGGCTGCTAAGATCCATTTGGTTGGCGCCCCTGCCTATTATCACAATTATATGCTGGGAGAGCTATTGGCATCTCAAATACACCATTATATTGTTAAAAATATTTTAAAACAAAATTCTCTGAAAAATTTTGATTATTCCGGCAACAGAGAGATTGGGAAATTTCTGAAAGAGAAAATATTCCTGCCTGGTTCTGTTTACAAGTGGGACAAATTTATAGAAAATGCGCTTGGGGAATCTTTGACTCCAAGGTATTTTGCAGAGCAGTTTGTGGAAAACTAAATGTTTTTATACTTTTTTGATATTACATTTTCATGGATGCAGAAAAAGCGCATTATGTTGTGGCAACTTGCGTTGTTGTAAAAGATGGAAAATTTTTGATTGCCAAGAGATCTGAAAAAGAAAAAAGATGGCCCGGTAGATGGACCGTTCCTGGCGGGAAATTAGAGAAAGAAGAGTATAAAAGAAGACCCAAGGATACAAAAGAGGGTCATTGGTATAATGTTTTTGAAAACTTAGTTGAAAGGGAAGTCAAGGAAGAGGTTGGATTAGACATCAAGAATGTAAGATATTTAACAAGCTTGGCATTTGAGAGGGATGATGGAATCCCAACTATAATTGTAAGCCTGTATGCTGATTCTGATGGGAAGAAGATTAAACTATCCCCTGAATTATCAGAATATAAGTGGGTTAGTTTAGAGGAAGCTAAAGAATATGATCTAATTGAGGGGATTTATGAGGAACTGGAGATGCTTGACAGGGTTTTAAAAGGAGAGGAAACCGGGAAGTGGAGCAAGCACTAAACTAACTTCCCTTTTTTCATTATAATTTTGTTATCTGCTTTTATTGTCGGATTTTTTAATACTGTGTCTATATGCATATCTGTTTTTATTTTTCCACCCATGCTAAAATTAGAGCCAAATGCGATGTGGCATGTTTTTAGGCATTTTTCATCCTGCAAAATATTCCCAATCAACTTAGCTCTGTAATTAGTGCCAATGCCAAATTCGGCTATGTTTGTGCTGTTCTTTATTTCTTTAAACAAATTAGCTATTCTACATTTCTTATCTGAGATATCAATTACATTTCCTTCTTTAATCATTATTCTAGTTCCTTGAGGAGCAAATATTTCTTCCTCATGTTCAAATCTGTCTGTAACTATTATCCCATTAGCTGTTCCCTCTAAAGGAGCAATGAAAACCTCCCCTCCTGGAAGATTTCCCGGGCTGTTTTTTATTTTTCCATAGTCTAAGAACCATTTTCTTCCTTTAACTGAAAAAGACAGATTAGTTCCGGAATCTGTTTGTACTGAAATACCTGTGGAATTTTTTACTTTTTCAAAAACTTTTTTTGTCAATTCTTCTACTTTATCATAATCAGCCAGCATGCTTTGCTCCATTATCTTTTCATTTATTCCCGGAAGTGTTGCCACTTTAGCTCCTTTTTTAGCAGCATTTATAGATGCATTTGTGTGGGTTATACTCATTGTTGTAGGAGCGATTATTACAGAGTAATCTAACATTTTTTTAGCAACATCTTCTGGTGGCTCTGTTCCACTTACTTTTGGAATAGGAATTAACACCAAATCAACAATGTTTGTAATTTTTCCTGCTTCTTTTTTTATTGCTTCAGCTATTTCTTTTCTTTTTACATCTGTTACAATAAGAACTCTATCTTTCTGCTTTACATTTAAGCAATTTAAAATTATTTTAGCTTGCTTTTGGAACTTCATTTTACCTTGTAATTTTTAAGGAAATCATTTTTGAATTTTTCAAATCTATTTTCTTTTATACTCCTTTTAACCTCTTCTATTAAGTTTTTTACAAAATACAAGTTGTGCCATGTAACCATCCTTTTCCAGGTTAGTTCATTTATCTTAATTAGATGGTAAATATAAGCTTTTGTGTAGTTTCTACATGTATCACATTTACAATCTTCATTCAAAGGAGAAAAATCATTCCTGAATTTTTGCTTATTTATTCTTACTTCCCCTTTTTTTGTGAAGACTACATGATGCCTTGAATGGCGAGTTACGTAACAACTGTCAAAGATATCAACACCATTCCCAATTGCCCTTACTATATCCCTCACACTTCCAATGCCCATTAAATAACGGGGCTTATCTTTTGGCATATACTTAATGGAATTCTTAATTGATTTATCCAATAAATCAGGGCCTTCCCCCATTCCTAACCCCCCAATAGCGTATCCATCAAAGTCCAAACTGCAGATTAATTCTGAGCTTTTTTTTCTTAAATCATTAAAAGTTCCTCCTTGTGTGATGCCAAATAACAACTGTTTTTTGTCTTTATGAGCTTTCTTGCATCTTTTTGCCCACCCATATGTTATTTTTACACTCTCTTCTATGCATTCTCTTTTATCTTCAAACCTGGGCATGTAATCAAGAGCCATGGCAATGTCTGATTTTAATTCCTGCTGTATTTCCATGTTTTTTTCAGGTGTTATGAAATGCTTGCTGTTATCTATAGGGCTTCTAAAGTGAACTCCTTTTTCATCTATTGATTCTAAGAAAGCAGGAGAAGCCATTTGAAAACCGCCGGAATCTGTGAAAATTATGTTATTATAATTCATAAACTTATGAATTCCTTTTGCTTTTTTTATTGTGTTTAATCCAGGGTCTAAATAGAGAATGAATGCATTTGATATTATGGATTTTAATCCTATTTTCTTTAAGTCATCAGGAGAGATCAACTTTACAGCTAGCTTTGTTGCTACGGGCATGAAGAAGGGAGTTTCTACTCTGCCATGCCTTGTCTTTAAAATCCCGAGACGTGCATTTTTCGAAGTTGAAATTATTTTAAACATTTTTATAACAATGTAGCTACAAAACCAGGACCCACATAAAATGATGTATATCTTACCACTTTTTTTCCATCTTCTTCTTCACTATACCCCACCCCAACAACTCTTTCTGCTATGGTCTTTTCCAGCATTTGGCCTGCAAATCTGAATCTCTCTTCTATGGTTCCTGTTCTCATCTCTGGCCTATCTCTTATTGTTTCTAGAACACCTTCAACCCTTAAAATTGTTTCTTCTCTTCTATATTCATAACTTAGGTTTATTAAGCCAAAAACCCCTCTTCCATTTCTAAAACTCATTTTTCCAATGTAGAATGCGGATACTCGCGCTTTTGCTTTAAGCACGGGATGGGTATAGTTGATTCTTCTTTGAACGAACCCATTATCCCCTATGTATCTGGGATCAGTAATGGGACTTTTTATTCTCAACTTAAAATCGTAGAATAATAACCTCTCGACTTTTTTCTTATCTTTATCCTCTTCTTGTCTAAAACCCAGAAACTCAACCAGCGCATTCCCCACTAAATCATGAAACTCTGTTCCACTGGACCCCCTTAAGCTGATTAACCTTTCTTTTAAAGCTCCTTTGTCTTCAGAGCTGTGCGATCTATACCTTGGCATGCAAATATGTTAATAAAAAGATTTATAAAACTGAATTATACAATTTCATCTATGTTTATCACTTTATTAAGAACTCATACTTGCAGGGGGGGGCAAGGTAAGAAATGAAAAAATATTATGTTAAGGATGCTTTTAGCAGGAAAGGGGAAGTAGAGGTTTATGGATGGGTGCATGATGTAAGAGATTTAAGCAAAGTCAGGTTTATTGTTCTTAAGGACGTTACTGGAAGGATACAGGTTACTGGGGTTAATGGAGAGACCAATGATAATATCTTTAATTTAATGGCTTCTCTGTCCAGGGAGAGCGTTATTAGGGTTAAAGGAAAATTAAAAGAAAGCAAACAGGCTCCTGGAGGAAAAGAAATATCCCCAAGCGAGATTGAGGTAATTGCCAAAGCTGAACATCCTTTACCAATTGATGTTTCTGACCATTCAAAAACAGAACTACCTAAAAGGCTGGACTATAGGTTTTTAGACCTACACAGAGAAAAGATTCAAGCTATTTTTAAAATACAATCCAGCATTGCAATGGCATTCAGGGAATATTTTTTTAATAATGGATTTATTGAATTTCAGCCTCCTTCCATTATCTCCAGTTCCAGCGAGGGCGGGACAGAATTATTTTCTGCAAAATATTTTGAGAAAAAGGCTTTTCTAGCTCAAAGTCCACAATTATACAAACAAATGGCTGCTTGCTCCCCCTTGGAAAGGGTTTTTACAGTCACTCCTGTTTGGAGGGCTGAGAAACATAATACTATAAGGCATTTAAATGAATGCAGACAAATGGATATTGAGATGGCCTTTGCAGACCAGATGATTGTTATGAAGCAGGTTGAGAATGTTGTCAAGCATATTGTGAAACAGGTTATTAAGGATAATAAGAAGGAGCTGGATTTATTGGAGGTAAAATTAAAAGTTCCAAAAGAAAAATATATCAGCTATAGCGAGACTGTCAAACTTTTAGGGGTTAAATATGGAGAGGATTTAAACCCTGAGAATGAAAAACAACTTAATAGGAAATTTCCAGACACTGTTGTGTTTGTTTATTCTTGGCCAACTTCAATCAAACCATTTTATATAATGCCTAAAGATGGAAACCCCAATGCTGAATTAAGCGAGGGATTTGATGCAATCTATGGAGGGATAGAAATTACATCTGGAGGGCAGAGAATTCATATTCCTGAGCTTTTGGAAAAAAGACTTAAAGCAAAAGGGTTGAACCCCAAGGATTTTAAGCCTTATATTGACAGTTTTAGGCACGGCGCTCCCATGCATGGAGGCTGGTCAATAGGATTAGAGAGATTTACACAGGCATTACTTAACTTAGATAACATAAGGGAAGCTTGCATGTTCCCGAGAGACAGAGATAGGCTGACACCATGATTAATTTAAAACTTGATTAAAAGAAGTAAAATGTGTTTAAAAAAGATTCTGCATATTTTAAATGTCCCAATTAAGGAGACTCTATTTATTTTGTTGTGGGTTACGAATATGTTCATAATGAGGGGTATTTATAATCCAATTATAAAAGGAAAAGAAAACTTTCCAAAGAAAGGGGAGTTTATTATAGTAAGCAATCACGAGGATAATACAGATCCTCTTTTTCTTTCAATCTTAACTCATAGGAGGCTTCACTTCCTTGCACATGAAGGTTTATTCAGGCATCCAACAAGATCAAGGTTCTTCATGAAATATTTTGACCAGATTCGCACACCTATAGGGAAGAGCACTTTAGTGGTGAGTAATTCTGCTGATTACCTGAAGAGAGGGAAGTTGGTGGCGATATTTCCTGAAGGGACTATTGATGATGGAAAGAAAATAATAAGAGAGCATACTGGGGTGGCAAGGATTGCTTTGAAGTCTGGATTTCCTGTACTGCCTATAGCAATCAACAATTCTTTCGGGATAATGCCTAAGAAAGAGAGATTTTTTAAAAAAATACAGAAAGTCAGGATAAACATAGGAAAATTAATGTATTTTGACAAATATAAGCATCAGGACCAGAATAGAAAGATTACAAAAAAAGTTACTCATGAGATTATGGAAGAGATAAGAAGGCTATACAGGACAGCCTAAACCTTTAAAAATTCTATTCATATACTCTTATCCATGAAAATTGACAGGAAAATTTTAAAAGATGTGGCTTCTAATGCAAGATTGAGATTAACAAAAAAAGAGGAAGATGAACTTTTGCCCCAGCTTAATGATGTTATTGAAATATTCTCGAGATTAAGCAAAGTAAATACTGACAAAGTAAGACCTTCTTTTCAGCCCATAGAAATAAAAAATGTTTTTAGAGAAGACAAAGTTGAAAGATGCGAGGAAGATGTGTTAAATAATACAAAAAATAAGGAAGATGGATATTTTAAAGGACCTAAAGCAATATGAAAGCCAAAGAGTATGTAGAGAAAGTAAAATCAGGAGAGATTTCAGCTGTGAAAACTACAAAGGGCATTTTAGATGAGATTAAGAGATTAAAAAGCTATAACTACTTTAATACTGTTAGCAGCAAATTAGCATTGGAATTAGCGGAGAAAATAGATAAGAATCCCAATGGTAAATTGGCTGGATTGCCAATTTCTTTAAAGGATGATTTGTGCGTTAAGGGAATAGAGACTACATGCAGCTCGGATATTCTAAAAGGATATAAGCCAATGTTTAATGCTACAGTTGTTGAGAGGTTAATTAAGGAAGGAGCGGTTATCATAGGAAAGACAAACCAGGATGCTTTTGGGTTCGGCTCTTTTAATGTAAATACAGATTATGAGATTCCAAGAAATCCTCTAGATAAAACTAGGGTTACAGGGGGAAGCTCAGGAGGCGCTGCTGGATTTACTAAATTAACAAAGTTTCCCCATGTTGCTATAGGAGAATCTACTGGGGGGAGTATTGCAGCCCCATGCTCTTTTTGCGGCGTTGCAGGAATAACCCCAACTTACGGTTTGGTTTCAAGATATGGTTTGATTGATTATGCAAACTCCTTAGATAAGATAGGACCTATTGCTAAAAATGTCGAGGATTTGGAGATTGTACTGGATGTCATTAAGGGAAATGATAAAAAAGATTCAACTTCATTAAAAGATGACCTGAATAAGGAAAATAAAGCAAGAAAGATTGGCCTAATCAAAGAAACATTAAATGTTGACCCCAAAATAAAAGATTTAATATTAAAGAAACTGAATGAATCTGGAATAAAATATGAAGTTATCTCACTTCCAAATGCAACAAAATATTCTTTATCATCTTATTATATTATTGCAATGGCAGAGGCTTCAACAAATCTGGCAAAATACTGCGGGATGAGGTATGGGCAGGAAGATAAAATAAATTCTTCTTTTAATGAATATTTTTCAGATGTAAGGACAAAAAATTTTAACAAAGAGATTAAGAGGAGAATAATACTCGGGACTTTTACAAGGATGGCCGGATATAGAGATGCCTTTTATTTAAAAGCCATGAAAGTCAGGACTTTGGTCATAGAAGAATACAAGAAAATGTTCAGGGAATATGATTTATTGGTTTCTCCGACAATGCCCATAATTGCGCCAAAGATTTCTGAAGTCAGCAAGTTAAAACCTAAGGAGCATTACATGATGGACATAATGACTGTGGGGCCTAATTTAGCAGGCATTCCACACATCTCATTAAATGCAGGTATGCATAATAAAATGCCTGTTGGGATTATGTTTATGGGAGACCATTTGAATGAGAAGAAATTATTCAATATCGGAAATGGCTTACAAAGTGATTAAGTTTAGAAATTTTGAGGTATTAAAAAGAAAATTGAAAGACTCATTTAGAGAGAATAAGATAAAAATTAGATCTTTTCCTGAAGCAATAGAAAAAGATATTCCGGTATTTTTACAGATTGTGCTAGAGAGAAACGGAAATGAATATGAATTTCAGTCAAATGTTTATAAGGGAGTTATGGAGATAAATTTAATCCCAATACATTGCTCAGATAATACTGAAGAGTTATTGAATAATATTTTGGAGAAGATGCCCCATGACTAAGATAGGGTTGGAGATTCATCTACAATTGAATACAATTTCAAAAGTATTCTGTGGATGCCCAACAAAACACTCAGACAAGCCGAATTCAAATGTATGCGAGGTATGCTGCGGCTTTCCGGGATCAAAACCAGTGTTGAATAAGGAAGCTTTTGAAAAAGCACTGAGAATTGCTCTAGCCTTAAGTTGCAAGATAAATAAAGAAACATTTTTTTCAAGAAAGAGCTATTTTTATCCAGATCTGCCAAAGAACTTCCAGATTACCCAGTATGAATCACCGATAGGAGAGAAGGGCAGTTATAAGGGAGTAAGGATAAAAAGAGTTCATTTAGAGGAAGATCCAGGGGCTTTGATACATAGGAGAAGCTATTGTTTAGTTGACTATAATAGGTCGGGCATTCCATTAGTTGAAATAGTCACAGAACCTGATTTTAAGAGTGCCAAGGAAGCTAGAGAATTTTTAAAGAAATTAATAACAGACTTGAGTTATCTGGAT
>CAZDKM010000017.1:0-1989 GCA_964505985.1 Candidatus Woesearchaeota archaeon | reverse complement strand
GATGTTTATGACAAAAAATCTGAGTTTGGATTGAAAGCTGACCTGAATATATCTACAACTGGTGCTAAGGTGGAGATAAAGAATGTTACTGGACTGAAGGACATTGAAAATGCTTTGGCTTATGAGGAGATGAGACAGCAAGAGGAAATTCCCAAGAAGAATGAAACAAGAGGATGGAATACAGAGAAAGGGATTACTATATTGCAAAGGACCAAGGAATCAGAAGATGACTATGGATACATAACTGAGACTGATCTGCCAATTATTGGGATAAGTGATGGAATATTAAATGAAATTAAAAAGGCGATTCCAGAATTATCAGAAGAAAAATCAGAAAGGTTTGCTTTAGATTATAAATTAAATGAGAAGGATGCCAAGGTTTTATCTAACAATAAAAAACTGGCTGAACTATTTGAAAATGTAGCTGAGAGGGTTAATCCAGACATTGCAGCTAAGTGGATTATAAGGGATTTAATGAACCAGCTTAATTATCACAAGAAGAACCTGAATGAAGTTGAGATAAAGGCAGAAAGCATGATTGACTTATTGAAATTATTTGAGGAAAAGAAGATAACTGACAACACAGCGAAGCAGGCTATGATAAAGATGATCACTGAGAAAAATTTCATGCCGAAAAAATATATAGAGGATAATAATTTAATCATGAAATCTGATGACTTCCAGATTGAGAAGTGGTGCAAAGAGGCTATTAAACAATCTGAGCAGGCAGTTGAAGACTATAAACAAGGAAATGAAAAATCTTTGAACTTCATAGTAGGAAAAGTAATGCAATTGTCAAATAAAACAGCCAATCCTGATGTAGTAAGAAAAATTTTAGTAAAACTTGTATTAAAAAAATGAAAAAAACTGTTGTTATAGCATTAGGCGGAAATGCAATAATAAAAAAAGGGGAAAAGGAGACATACCATATATTAATCAAGAATATTAAATTAATGTCCAAAAATATAGCACCCATTATCAGGAAATATAATGCTGTTATTACCCATGGCAATGGCTATGAGATTGGAAATCTTCTTCTTCAAAATGAAATTTCAAGGAAGAAAGTTCCTCCAATGCCTTTGGATATTTTAGGGGCTGAATCACAAGGCTTGATTGGATATCCTTTGGAGGAGCAATTGATTAATGAGATGAGGAATACAAAGAAAGATGTGGTAACTATTTTGACTCAGGTTTTGGTAAGCAAAAATGATTTAGCTTTTAGAAATCCTACAAAGTTTATCGGGCCCTTTTATAATAAACAGCAATACATGAGGTTAAAAAATAAGTATAGAATGAGAAAGGATTCCAATAGAGGGTATAGGAGAGTTGTTCCTTCTCCAAAACCCATTAAGATTCTGGAATTTAAAACTATAAAAAGTTTGATTGACCGGGGCAATGTTGTTATTTGTGGCGGTGGAGGAGGGATTCCTGTTGTCGAGAAGTCTGGAGGAATTACTGGAGTAGAGGGTGTAATTGACAAGGATTGGGCTTCTGCATGTTTAGGCAAGGCTATAGATGCTGATATCTTGTTGATTTTAACTGGTGTTAATGGTGTTTATCTAAACTATGGAACGAAAAATGAGATTAAATTAAAAAAGTTAAATGTAAAAGAAGCTAAAAAATATTTGAAAGACGGACATTTTCCTGCAGGGAGTATGGGGCCTAAAATAGAAGCTGCTATTGATTTTTTGAAGAAAGGTGAAAAAGTAATTATAACTGATATAAACGATGCTGAAAAATCCTTGAGAGGAAAAGCTGGTACTTTGATTACGAAATAGTTATTTAGAGGCTCCTATTAACACCGATTCCATATGTAAAATGGTTTTTGAATTCTCTGTTTAATGCTCTAATAAAGCTTAATTTTCCTGCTACTCCTGTTCTCTTGCTTATTTGCAAGGGCAGACTAATTGATGCATTCAGGTGGCTAATACCAGTATTCTCTCTGAAATATCTATCGTTATAACCTAAACTTAATCTTGTCTCTAATCT
>CAZDKM010000016.1:0-14585 GCA_964505985.1 Candidatus Woesearchaeota archaeon | reverse complement strand
TGTAAATACAAGTTCGCCATTCTATGTGATGAGCTCTTCAAATGGGAGTGCATATACATATAGACTGAACTTGACAATACCTGCAAAGAATGGAGAGATAGATGGAGTTGGAAATGAATCAAGAGCATTCTCATTTATGATACAGGCAAATGACACATACAACAACGATTACATTTTCAACACAAGTGCTCAGTCTGGATTTAACTTCACAATTGACGGAAATTTCCCCACAGTTACAATAACACCACCTTCCCTTACAACAATCTCAGTATTAGACTCAATAAAATACACATGTAGTGGAGGAGATGCTGATAGCGGTGTAAAATCATACCTATGGACAATAACAAAGCCAAATGACCAGGTAATAACAAAGACAACCTCAGCAATAACCTTAACAGGATCTGATACAGCTGGAGCAGGAACATATGACCTAACTTGTAAGGTAACAGATAATGCAGAGAATAGCGTAACTTCCACAACATACCAGTTTACAGCTCATATCACCTCTACGGGCGGTGGTGCTGGTGCAGGAGGAGGAGATGGTGGAGGAACAGGAGCAGCTACAACAGAGGTAGTTGAAGTAGACAATAGTATCACAGACATTGGAGAAGCTGCAACAATTACAAAGAAACAGGGGCAAAGTACAACATTCAGCCTTGATGGAAAAACATCTCACTCAGTTAAATTCAAGACAGTCACCTCGGGATCTGTAACATTGGAGATTCAATCAGACCCAATAGAAGTAACCCTGAATGTTGGAGAGACCAAGCAAGTGGATGTTGATGCTGATGGAACAAATGACCTGGAAGTAACCCTAGAAAGCATCTCAGGTGGCTCAGCCCAAGTAACAATGAAGAAAATTGCACAGACTGCAGCAGAAGTAGCAACACCAGAGCCAACAACTGAAACTGGAGAAGAGACTACAACAACACCAACACCTTCAGAAGAGGCAGAGGGAGGGGCAAGCTTGGTATGGCTATGGATAGTGATTGTAATAATAGTGATTGTAGCAGTTGTGGTAGCTGTCCAAAAGAGGAAGAAATAAACCTTCTTTTTTTCTTTTATTTTCAATAACTTTTAATATTTCTCTATTACCTCAAATTCATGAAAGTCTTAGTGGGAATTCCAACATCATCCCATAAGGAATACTGCTTGGAGGAGTTTAGCAAAGGAATAAAGAAACTAACTTATCCAAATAAGGAGATATTACTTGTGGATAATTCTTCTAATAATGATTATATGAAAAAGATAAATCAGCAAGGGTTTAATGCAATAAAAGGCCCTTATTTCGACTCTCCTGTGCAAAGAATCTCAGCATCCAGAAATAAAATAATAAGTAAGGCAATAAAAGAAAGCTTTGACTATATCTTCTTCTTAGATCAGGATACTATCCCTCCTGAAGATGCAATAGAAAGATTTCTAAGACATAATAAAAAAGCCTTATGCGGGGTATGTTTCAGCAGAAAAAAGAGCTTGAACAATAAACCATATTATACCCCCAATGTTTACAAAATAATCCCTTCAGATAAAGAACTTCCAGACATGAGGGAGTTAACACATGAGGAAATTTTTTCAAATCAATTGCATGAAGTAATTTCATGCGGGGGGGCATGCATCTTTATCCATAAAGATATTTTTAGTAAAATAAGATTCAGGGAAGACTTAACCCAATTTGAAGACAGGTGGTTTTGCATAGACTTATATAAAAACAAAATTCCATTATTCTGTGATACATCAATAAAATGCAGGCATCTTGTGTTAAACAGAACCCATGTCTGGAAAGATGGCAAGTTAGTAGAAATTAAAAAATAAATAGAAGTCATATAAAAATCCTAAATCCACTTAACCTTTTTATTTATAACTAAATGTCTACATCTAATCCTTGTGTCTAAAATAATAGGAATATTTAAATCATAAACATCATCTGAGAAATATTTATCGTCGGTGTTTCTCTTTCCATCTTCATATCTAAAATTAATATTTTTCAAGACGTCTCTATGAATCAAAACACAACCCAATCCAGTCATTCTGACAGGGATTTTTCTTGGGGGGTTTACATCAAATTCATTCAATCTTCTAAGTTTCTGCTCTTTGCTTATTCTTTCATTTTCCTTCTCATCAAATAATTTATAAGCAACAGGCATTAAATTTATAAAACGGGAGATGTATATGTCACTGCCAGATATCCCAACAGGCACCATGTCAATGTTATTTTTATCCTCAAACTCATATGGATTTGTGAATCCGAAATAAAGACCAGAAGCTATCTTTTGCTTGGCGCTCAATAACCTTTCTATCACATCTCTTGGGGGTATAACATCCTGCTCCAGGCTGAAAAAATAGTCATAATCATTTCCCAAGGCATAATCCCTTAATATATTCCTAGACTCAACAATTCTTTTAATTGCGGAATAATAAAAACTTCCTTTAATAACTTTAATTCCATATTCTCTTAATTTATTAAAAAACTTATCATCTTCAGAATTATCCACAATTAATATATCATAATTGGGATAGCTTAAAGAAAACAATCCTAGCAAATACTCCTCTAAACAGTATTCATAATCCTTAGAAGTAGGGCATCCTACTAACACCTTGGGATATTCTTTTTTGCTATCATAATCAAAAGCCTGCCACTTGAAAGATTTTTTTGGAATTACATTCAACTTCGTATAAGGCAGTCTATGCTTCTCAATAAATTTCTTCCTCAATACTTCATAAGATTCATCCTTCTTCCCACCGGAAAAATGCTTTAGCAAAATATCAGAAATAACAACATTTTTTAATTCCTTCGAAACTCTTAGGCTGAAATCCATATCATAAAAATGAAATCCATCAAGATCCTCATCAAACTTAAATTTTTCAGCAATCTCTCTTCTGCATGCCAAAAATAACCCGTCTAAAACAACTACCTCACTATCCTCCCTGATAATGCCATATCTATCAAGTTGCTCTTTTCCATCAACAACATGAACTACCTGCCCTTTAACAAAAGGCCTTTCAACAGAAAACCATACCCCATTTTCAGGCATCAATGAAGATCCAGCAACGCCCAAAACACCCACTTCTTTGTCCTCTAATTTCCCAGCAACTATCTTCCCCCAGTCTTTAGTCAAAAACCTAACATCCTCATGCACAAAACATACATATGGAAATTTAGCTTTTTTTAGGCCCTCATTATATACCCTGCATATCCCCCCCATTTCTCTATTGTCTATTGCTACAAGCTCAAAATCACACCCTACAGAGCTCTTAATATCCTCAGATAATTCTTTTAACAATTCCCCATCTTTAGAGCATACAATAATGCTTATCATTGGTTCTTTATCTTCCTCCATTCCCATTCCCTTTTAACTATAAGGTGTTTGCACATAGCCCCAGTATCAGCATATACCTCATACCCCAGATTTTTAACATCCTTGCACAACCAATAGTCATCCCAGTTGGTGTTCCCCTCAACATACCTGAATTTAATCTTCTCTAAGATCTCTTTGCTCATCATTATGCATCCACCACCAACTATAGCAGCTTCAATTAACCTTGGGGGCTGTAATTCCTCCATTCTCAAATATCTCACTTTTTCAGGATGATTAGGGTGGCTAACCCATACAATTGGGGTTATAATAGTAGATTTCCCATCCATAATTCTTGCTATATTCTTTTTTGTAGGGTTAAATCCTTCTTTATGGGGGTATCCTAAATATACTCCAGCAACAAAGTGGTTGTTAGAGCTTAAGAGCCTCTCTATGGTATTAGCTGGAACTATAACATCCTGGTCAAGAGAAAAGAAATAATCATACCCCCCATTTAACGCTTTTTCTCTCATTAAATTCTTGCATTTTATGACTTTCTCTCTTATTACTTTAACATCAGAAAACTCTCTTATAATATCCAACTCCGGATATCTCTCCTTAAGAAATTTATAGAAATCCTCCTCTGGGGAGTTCTCAATAAACAGAACCTCAAAATTAGGATATCTTATCTTCTTAAGAGACTCTACAAATTCTTCAATTGCATATGCATGCATGTCAGATACAGGAACCCCAATAAGAACTTTTGGCTGCATTTTAAAGAGCGCCGTGACCCGGATTTGAACCGGGATATCCCGAAGGAAACAGGCTAACCTGATATATTCAAGACTTACGCTTCCTTTGGAATCTGCGCAATACCAGGTTATGCGATCACGGCCTATGGAGAATCATTTAAAATAATATATAAAACTTATCAAAGAACCCCAAGCAGCGAGTATATCAACTTTTCAGAAGACTTTATCAAGCTTTCATAATTCTCCCCTTCAATAATCACACAATCCTCTTCTAAATAAACCCTGTTTTCATCTTCTAATCTTAAATTAATAACAATCACCCCATCCTTAGCATCTTCGCAGGTCTTAACTGAATAATCTATATCAGTCGCTTCAGTAAATGCCCCCTCTGTTGGAATTTTAAATATCCCGAAATCCGCAGTCCCTATCACACTAGCTATCTCTATAGCACCTATAGCCACATCTGATTTAAGATTTGGGTCATAAGTTATAAAAACACCCCTTGAGCTAAGTATCTTTTTAACTGCCCTAGTATCAAGAGGTATAGGTTTTACATCATCAGGAAGATTTCTTAATGGAACCTGATATAAATGCTCAACCCCGAACCTCTCAGCATAAATCTGCAGCTCGTATGTTTTAACATCTCCCGCTTTGCCTTCTATAAAAGCAAATTCCTGGCCTTTTTCAGTTTCATAGATGTGTCTTCCAGTAATTGTTCCTTTTTCATAAGTCAAAGAGCCAAAGATGATAACCCCAATTAGAATAACAAATAACATCCCCAATACAATATTCACCCTTCTGCTATTATCTCTCTCTATCTTAATCCCACCAGTTCAAGATCTAACTTATCCACAGCTTGAGTTACGCCCTCCCCATCTCCCTCGATAACCACGCAGTTTTCATCTTTATAAAGTTTATTTTCCTCAGCAGCTTTTATATAAACTGCATCTTCCTTGCATGTTTTTATTGGAACATTTTCAGGGCATCCCTCCTCTTTATCGCAAGCGCTTACCACAACCCTGTTAGTTGCTTGAAGGGTATAGATAAGCTTCTGCATATTATAAACAAGATACTCCTCATCCTGAGCAGGGTCAAAAAGAATATAAACTTTATTGCCAAAATCAAAGCTTGGGATTTCCATATTCACTAATTGCTCAGGATTATAATCAAATATAAACTGCACATTATTTATCTCAGTCATCCATCTCCCATCTTGGGTAGGCAGAAAATTCTGTCCTTTATACTTAAGCTTATCCTGTGCATTAGAACTGCTAAACCCATAAATAAAACCAAAAGTGCTAAATGCCATCAAAAATACAATAAAAACAGCCATCCATTGCTTAGTTTTCATGGTAATCCTATAAATAACAATATTAAAAAGCTTTACTCAAAATAAAAAGAAAAAAAGAAAGGCTTGCGCCTTATGCTGTTGAAGCAACTACTGTTGGGTTAGCTGTTGTTCCCTTAACTGTTACTTCTGCTCCCTTCAAGTTTGCCTTATTTGCTGCGTAGTCTCTCAATACTCTTGAAGCCCTTACTGTATCTCCTGCTTCATATCCAGCTACAATCATAGCCACATTAGCACCATTCTCCTTCAAGCTGATAATAGCCTCTCCAGAATTAATTCCAGAGTCAGCTCCATATGCAGGATATGTCAATCCTAGAAACTCAGCACTCAACTTGTTAACTGCAGGTCCTCCAACTAAGATTAAGTTATCTGCGGCCTTATTAGATACCTCTGTATCCAACACAGGTGATGGTGCTTTGTCAACAGCAGCCATAACAATGTCTCCGCCAGCAGCTCCACTTGATACTACAGCAGATTCTCCTTTGATTACTACATTTGCCTGCATAAAATCTGAAGGGAATTCAAACTCTACTTTATCTCCAGCACCCTTAGTTTTAGGGTTCCTGATAATAATACCAAATCTGGATCTATGGTCTTCATCCTTTGTACCAATTGTAGTGGATTCCCATAACAATTCATTAGCTTCTTCAGAGGATGCACTAACACCCAATGAAACTAATGTACCATTCACATGAGCACCTGTGGTGTTAGAGAATGTCCAGTTAGTCCGTATAGTATCTGCTCCAGCTGGAGATAAGTCTGTATCAGCTGGCTCTATTACCAGCTCAATATTATTAGGGAAACTATCCCCTGCTCCATCTCCTGCACTTCGACCCCTTCTACTGGCATTAAATATTATTGCTGTGCCAGTTGTCCCTCTAATCTTATTATAGTCAACATATGCAAAGTTTGTTGTATTCAGATTATTAGTCAACCAACCTGCCAACTGGGTAAGTCCATTGCTATCTTCATAATAAATAGGGTATGAAGATGTATTAAATGCACCTATCCATATCTTATCTGATTTAGGGTCATTACTAACTGTACCATTTTTTACAAATCCAGCACCGTCTAAATCAACTGCTAATGCATCATTTACATTAGAGGAGATTAATATAGCAGCCTCTCCTGATTGTCTGCCTATAACCCCAGCCTCACTAGACTCTGAATCAAATCCTGTATCCCTTTCCAATGTCAATATAAGGTTGTCTGCATCATTTGTTGTCAAGCTGTCGAAGCAAACACTTAAGTAGTTATTAGGGAAACTCACACATTCTCCAGCAGCTGGAGGATCATCCTTGAAATCATTCAAAGCAAAGTCATTCTTCAATGCCAAGACTGGTCCAGTTGTTCCCCAGCTTATACCACCTGTAGCTGTATTTGTGTAAGATGTTGTTCCAAGTGTGTTCATACTTTTAACAACCCACTTCCAACAATCTGGGTCATTAGGGTCGTCACTTGTACATACATCATCTCCACCAAAATATCTCCCACCATCTTGGATTGTATCTACAGCATCAGCTCCAATAACCAAGTTAGCAGAGCTTGATTCCTGGTTATTTGAGTCATAGAACTGCTCTGAGTTCTTAATTTCTAATCCATTAACAGTAGCTGTCTGCCCATCAGATAAAATCTTTGAAACACCATCTACATCAACAGCTACATCTCCACCAGATCCTACTTTACTTAAAGTAACAGTCTTTCCATCTACTTCAACAGCTTCTCCAGAGTTTAATATATACTCTGTACCAACAGTAGAGGTTACCTTTGTTGCAGAATCTACTGAAGTAATCTTCAATGTTTTACCTAAGAACTGAATTTCCAATGCATCACTTGCTGAAGTCTTATTAACTTGGATTTGCTCATCAAATCTATACAAGTATACAATAGCTTCTTTTTCAATTTCCATTCTAATTTCAGATCCATAATCATCATCTGAACTTGACAAACTAGTCTGGATGCTTGCATTTTTATTAAGATTTAACAACAACTCCTCGCTCACATCATAGTTTGTGCTCTGGAATGTTACCTCTCCATCAAACAAACTCTCGATGTCATCATCTGTCATAACAGAATCAAACTGGTTTACAGCAGCTAAGTTATTTGTTAATGGAACATCCTCTGTCTGCCCACCTGTAACACTAACTGATGTTGATCCGCCAGAACTTCCTACTGGAACAGATGCTAACCCTGATGCTATATCTAAAGCACCAGATGTATCTTTTGCAGCTCCCTCTCCAGAAGCTCCAGATCCTAAAACCAATAAATAATCAAACTTTTTGGTTCCAACATTGACAAACGGTGCAGGATATTCACTTAAATCTGCTGCTAATGCTCCTGTAAAAGAAGCCCCCAGCATTGCTACACCTGTAGAAACAGCGGCTAATTTTTTAACTATACCTCTTAATTTTTGCATGTAACACACCTCCATATGTGTTTCCCTCGAACGGGATATTATATGTTATTTTTTTGTTGTCTATTTGAATGCTCACTCTCTTTATAAACTTTTCTTTACTCAAAGCTATAATTTTAGCCTTATTCTTAAAAATTTAAGCGCTTCAGCCCTTATAATGGCAAAATACCCTATTAAATTTACATCTTTTTCAGTTCATTCCTCAGTGGTTATTTTCTGCATAGCTCCACTTTAACCCTGATATTTCCTGACAAAGGGTGGGAGGCAGAGCTAAATCTGTTCAAACAACTACTAATATCCCCTATTTTGACAGAATTGCTACTCTCTACATCAAGTTCATATGCTATATTAGGCTCCAAAACAGAATCTATCATCTCATCCACTTCATCCCATAGCTCTTCACAGTTTTTTTCACATTCTGGACTATCAGATTCGCAGTTAACTATCTCCTCTCTTATGCTGACATCCTCACATCTATTATAATTAAGGACAGAATTCCTAACCGCATCCGCCTTTAAGCTTAGCAAACTATCATCCTTATTCTCATTGCTTTTTAATATAAATGGCAAGGCAATTACTAATATTAAAATTATAAGAGCAACAACTAATACCAGCCCGATTGACTCTATCTGCCCCTTAGCCATATGTTGTTATGGTAAGAATCCCAAGTTTCACCTCTTTTGTTAATGGAAAGTACAAAGAAACAGGAATAGAAATCCTCTCTATATTCCCAGACATCCTTGCCCTATTATATAATATGTAGGAGTTGCATGCAGGATAGTTTTCTCCATTGCACTCTCCTTCTTGAACAGCAGGATAGGTTTGTTTTATCTCTATGGTCCTAAAACCATAATCTTTTAGCTCCAAATCCAGTATTTTTAATGTATCTACCCCTTCTTTTTCATCCCCTAGTTCACTATACTGAACTAAAGGGGAATCAGGCAGGTTGCTTAATAAACTGAAGCTCCTGCTACCCCCCATCTCCTGCTTTATATTCTCAACTGAAGAGATATTATATCTGTAAATTCCAAATAAGGCTATAGCAAATATAATTGCAAATATAAAGATTACAATTATTGATTCCTGTATTTGCGCTTGGCCTTTCCTCATTTTAGAACACCAATGGACAATTTTCATCCAATAATGCCTGATTTTGCCTTTCCAATGCCTTTGAAATATCAACAACATCCTTTCCTTTGGCATTTTCCAACCTCTGGAGGCTTAATAGTACATTGTTATAATTGCAGTTTGCAGGAAGGTGCTTTATCTTATTTCTATAAGATTCTATAATCTCCACCTTTTTCTTCTCTGCTTCATTAAACAAGCATGCTGAATTTTCTCTAGATATTATAGCCCCGTACAGCATTGCCTTATTATAGTAATCAATATTTCTCCCATCTTTAAAGAATATCTTCCCAGTTTCTTCAGTCTCAGGTATTACATACAAGTCTGCATCATCTTTTCTGTAAAAGTAGACCCTTATCCTGTTCCCTGGTTTGTCAGTTATCTCAACATTATCCGGGAAATAATCCTTAAAATCCTCTCCTACTTCTTTAACCAATTCTTTATTATCCCCATAAACAAAAGAGTAAGTATCTGTCTCTCTTATTATGTAGAAGAAGTTGGATATCTTAAAAGGCAATCTATAAGGCTCAAAGCCAATAAGCACATTCCCATTTAAATTACCTAAAGAGAAGATTAAGTTATCCGTTTCTAAGTCCTTCCCATTTATAACAAGATTTTTCCCATTTTCATTGCACTGAACCCTTATATTCACAGGTATTGTAAAAGAAGTTGAGGTCTGGAATTGAGACCCCTGTAAGCTTGAAAAGGTTTCTTCTAAATTATTCAATACCTTTATTGTGGTCTTCTCCTCCTGTACTTCCTTAAACCTTAGCCCAAAACTGACTAAAAAAGCCAGGATTATAGCCCCAGCAACAATTGTGAATACCCAGTAAAATTGAATCTCCCCCTTTTTATGCATTTTTCAATAGAACCTTTGTCTCTCCTTGTTCAATAACGTTTTCAAGAACAAAGCTTATCTGCCCGTTAGCTTTTATACTCTGGACATTTGTCTTTAAATTGTCAACTGTAAAGCTGTTATAGTTAGCATCAGAAGGAATTACTTTTATTTTTCCATTTTCCTCTTCAAAATAAATTCTTTCAATGCCTTTTGGTAGCCTTAATGGCTTGTTAGAGCTTTCAATAGAATAAGTAATCTTGCTCCCCTCATTTTTGTTATAAACCCCATTGACAGCATTTTTGAATCCAGATTGAAACTCAACATATATTGCTTTTTCATTTAAGCTTACTAACCTGCTTATCTGCTGGAAGCCGAATAAAAAAACCAACCCCGCAACTATTATTACAAAAATATAGATAAAGACCTGGTTAGAAACTCCCCTTTTTTGCATAATCTCTTACTTTTTATGTCTCTTAAATAGTTTATGGAATAATTGTATACCCAGGGCTCAATCTCTTAGTTCTTGTATCCTCGCATTTAACATAATACTTCCCTTCTCCATCCAATTGCAGTTGATGCTGTAGATTATTGCTGCTTGTCATCTTTAATGAGCTTTCAAAATTAAAGTCTTTATTCTTAGTTGAATAGCCGCATGAAGCTGGCTGGTCTGTCCTTATTATTAATGCTCCCCCGCTGGTATAAACCCTTGTTAAGCTGGGAAATGATCTGCTGTTAACCTCTAATCTAGTAGTCTCCTGGTCCTGCTTGAATCCATCATTGCAGGTAATAGTTATTGTATGTGTCCCGTCTGCCAGGCTTATGTTTGCATCATGTATTGTTTCAGTTGATAAAATATTTTTATTAAACCTTATTCCAGTCCCATAAACGCAAGTTGAGTTTCCATTCCCATAAACCCCCCCCGCTGTCTTTGCTGTAACAGGAACAACATTAGTATAAACATTTGTATCTTTAGGCTTTACCTCAGTTATCTCTAAATCAGGGGTATCAACTGTAAATGCTGAGTTTGTTGTAACTTGATTCCCAGCCTTATCAATACATGTAACCTCCAGGTTATGGTTTCCTATTCCAAAAGTTATATCCAGCTCATTCCTTACAATTCCAGTTAAGGTAAAGTCCTGCTCTTCTTGATTATCTAATTTATAACTGCATTCTGCCTCAGCACTTGTTGAAACAAACAATTCCTGGCTAGGATCTAATATCTCTCCCTGTGGAATGTTATTTCCAGTTATTCCCAAAGGCTCAGTCCCTCTTATTACAAATTCAAATCCCTGGTCCATTGTATTCTGCCTTGGGGATGAATCCCTGCATCTGAAATAATATTTATTTTCCTGCCCAGGGGTTATATTCTTTAATGTTGTACTGCATCTGAATCCGCCCTGTGTGATATCATACTCTCCTTCACAAGTAAATGCATTTTCTGCAGGCATGTCATCAAAGTTTGCGTCATTATTTTTATTATATCTGCATTGCTGTACTCCAGTCTTATCATCAACATACATAAAGAACTCTGCTTCATTTACATTAGCAGGAAGATATGCTCCGCTATTTACCAAAGTGCTGACTATAATTGGTTTGCTCATATCCAGTGCTTCTTTTAGCTTAAAGTTTACGAAGTAATCTGCTCCCATAACATTTTCAGCTTTATCTTTGCATTTAATGTAACCATTACATGAATCCCCCTCCTTGCATCCCTCTATAGTCTGTAAAGAGACATTTCTGATGTCAAATAAGAAATAATGCTCTCTGTCAAAATAACCCCCATCAAGCAAGCTTCCGGAATCAAAGCTCTTTCCAGGGACTGAAAATAATTTACATTGCGAAATCTCATCTAAATCAAATTTAATCGCCAGAGTTGAGAATGTAGGAACTTCCTCCACAACTTTGCAGCCCTGATTGCTGCTTTCAACAGTGTATGCATTCTTTGTATTAAGGTTTATGGCTTGGCATCTTTCGATTATTGGAGCAGACCTGTCATCTGACTTAACTTCTATGCACTTTTGTTCTTCTTTTAGATATTGGCAATCCTGCCCTAAAGATTCACAATAATATGCAGTGCATGGCATTAACTTATCATTGCATATATCGCATCTTGCCCCGCCTTCAGGAGCAGTATAAACATTGCATGTTCCGCCAGATGCTTTAAATCCCCCAATAGTTCCTCCAACTACAGCCCCAACAATCATAGCTACAACTATTGGGGCAATGGCATTAACTTTCTCAGAGCTAAAAACAAAATAACCTAATGTTCCTCCTATCATAACTCCAGGAAAACCAACTATGCTCCCAACACTCCCACCAACAACCATCCCATAAGGAGCATCACCAATATACGTGCTTAAAGGAGTTGCATAAAATAAGAGAGTAGAAACTAAAATAATTAAAAATACAGATAAACTCTTTTTTAATATTTTATTCATTTTGTTTCTCAGCCGTATAAAAAACATCTTTTCCTTGTGCATCTTTACCACTCATATAATAGGTATCTCCATCTTCATTTTGATAGACCTTCTTTCCATCACTTTCTCCTAAAAGATAAAATGGTGCTTGAGCCACAGCTGATGTGACAACTTGTTTAGCTACAAAGGTTCCAGCTTTCCCTAATGAAATTTTTGTTCCTGCAACAACAGGCGCTTTATAAAACCCAAGACTTAGAGCTTCTTTTACAAAAGCAGGACCAAACTGATATGCTCCAGCAGCACTAACAGCCCCAATTACACCTCCAACTCCAACTCCTCCCACAGTAGAAAGTCCTTCTTCAAAGTTTCCGCAATCTCCTAAATAACTGCACTCTTTCTTATCACATGAATTAATTCCCTTTCCACATATCCCACATGTATTTTCAAAAGTATGTTTACTGCTTGGGACATTTCCTAAGTCCCCAACAAAATCAATTCCAGGAGGATATTTTGGCCAGCATTCATTAACACCTTGTGTGTTGTATACACACTGGCTCTTTTCAGAGTCTATAGACCCCCCTAACTTCAAGCATTCTTTCTCACCACATTTATCGAATTTGCCTTCTCCGCATTTTGAGCATTGCTCCCATAAGTTATCAACCTTATTTGCATTTTCATAGTCAACTGTCTTCCCATCAATTACTTTTTGTTTTGTCTCTGATTCACATACAGTATTTCTAAAAGTGCCAAGAGGAGAAACCTGAATCTTGCCTAGTTGGCATGAATAAATATAATGTATTGTTCCTGGAACATTAGGATTGGTATTTGTGTTTGTCATGCACCATGATTCCCCGTTATATCTTATTCCTCTATCTCCCAAATCCTCTTCACTTATTGTCACCCTTTCCGGTGTGCTGCCCTGTTTTTCAAAATTATATTGAACAAAACCATTAGCAACAAAAGTATCTCCAACTTCACAGTTTAGATCAATGCAGGCATTTTGTCCGTTATTATCAAGACCGCAGGTTGAGCCAGATGAAAAATCACAATTCCCAGCTGCATTTGCTTTATCTGAATCACTATCATGAATAAAGCCGTCATAAGAAATCCCAACTACATTCTCTCTATTATTGCTTGAATCAATCCAGTAGACATCCTCGCCAACACATTGTTTGGAAGTTTCTTTTTTTATTCCAGGGCATACACCAGCTAGGTCAGAATTGCTGCATAATATCCCAGCTTTAAATTCACCATTTACCTGTGAGCATTCATTTGCAGTTTTTCTGCTGCAGCTTGGAGTTGTAACGCAACATCCTTCCTGCAATGAATTTTTTTCAATGCACTGCTCCACTGATGTGACTTCAGTATCAACAGTTGCAATAGTATCAAACTCAACTCCTGCTCTTGTGCATTCTTCTTGTGTCGTTGGAAAAGAGCATTGCCCGTTAATTACGCATGCGCCTTTTTGGCATTGTGTGACAGCAGAGCATGATTCTGAAGAAGTGGGAGTTCCACCCTGGCCTATACATTGCGCTTTTGAAACTTTTTCAGAACAAGTCCCTTCAGCATTAATACAACAGATGGGTTTGCTGCACACCTCTATCTGGGCACAGGCAAAATTAGTTTGTTTAAATGGAAGTTTATTCTCAGGGTCAAAATTAGCATCGCAGTTATCAGCGTTTGTATATGAGCAGTATTCCCCATTCAAATTTTTTAAACAGCAGACATTGCTCGTCTGTGCATTTACAAAATTCACATTGACAGGGATAATGCCGAATAAAAAAATGAAAACAACAATCACAGAAAGCAATTTACTCATTTTTCACCCCAAATACAAATCCATCTTGTTCTCTTTCTGTAACTATCCTATAAATTACTCCATTTTCTGCATCAACCCTTGTTATTGTAACTTCCCTATTTTGTAAAAAGTACTCATTAATATCAAGCTCTCCATTAATCTCAGCATTTACAACATCATTAACAGCATCATATATCTTTCCAAAGTCATCCTCAACAATCAAAGAAAATTCACTCAAGGTTAAAGAAGTCTCTCCTTTGCTTATAGTTAAAGGATAATCCATTGTAACAACAACAGAGCTTTCTCTTATCCCAGTATCAACCGTTGCATCTCCTTTGACAATCTCAAAATTAAACTCACTTAGATCGCAATCATTAACAATCTTATTTTTAACATTTTCAGAAATCTCATTTTCAACTCCAGTTTTTGAATTCATTTTGTTTAAATTTCCATCAACAATGGCATTAACCTCATTTCCAGAATAGACAACAACAGAACTTATCTTATTAGTATATCCAGAATTTTTCTTTAAAGCGTCCAAGTCCGATTCAACAGATTCTTCCATGCATGAGACAACATAGCTTCTTAAAGGCTCTAAACT
>CAZDKM010000015.1:4289-14615 GCA_964505985.1 Candidatus Woesearchaeota archaeon | reverse complement strand
TCTCAGGGATATATTCTATCAAGTAAAGAGGACCATACCAGGAACAAAAACAAATATAGTAGATGAGCAATCTGAGTCTGATAACGTAATAGAAGATCTCGAACTAATAACAGGAGCTTCAAGGGAGCAGTTAAGAATCAATGCCAATAAAAATGGTTCTGTTGCAGGAAAAGTAGTTATTCAAGACAGGGGAGATATAATAGACTGGTCTAAGCTTGGCTCAGGAGGGTGGTCAATCCCAAGTAATGTTGAAGAGATTGAATTCAAGAAAGTATCTGCAAAATATATCCTATACATGGAGAAGGCTGCAGTGTGGGAAAGACTTCATGAAGATAAATTTTGGGATAAACAGCAGTGTATTATAATGTCTTCACAAGGGCAGACCACAAGGGGTATTAGAAGATTGTTGCAGAGATTAAGTGAGGCATATAACCTTCCAATTTATGTATTAACAGATATGGACCCTTGGGGGGCATACATCTACTCTGTAATAAAATACGGCTCTATCAACTTAGCCCATATTTCAGAAAAGATGGCAATTCCATCTGTTAAATTCATAGGAATTCAGACGAAAGATATAGAAAAATACGGGTTACAAAGGCACCTTATCAAATTCAAAGATACAGATATAAAAAGATTAAAACAGATTTCAGAGTATGCGTGGTTTAAAGATAACAAACACTGGCAGCAAGAGTTTTCAACATTAAAGCAGCTAGGAGCAAAAGCAGAAATCCAGGCTTTATCCTCTAGAGGCATTAGTTTTATTTCTGAAGAATATTTGCCTGAGAAAATAAAGAATAAGGATTTTCTAGAATAATTTCGAAATGTTTTTATAACCTCCCACAGGAATTTCTACCATGAAAATCATTCCCCTAATTGGTGCTCTAGTAGGCTTTCTTGTAGTTATGTATTTCACGCCATGGTTTATAAAATTCCTGACAAGTATAGGTTTGGTTGTAAAAGACCAAAACAAAGAAGGAAAGCCCCTAATCCCGGTCTCAGGAGGGTTAGTTGTACTAGCAGGCCTTATAGCAGGGTTAATGTCATACATATCCATCCAGACTTTCTTTTATAAAAATACTTCTCCTCTTCTAATTGTTCTTGCATCAACTACATCCTTATTCCTTGTAACTTTGGTGGGTTTTTTAGATGATTTGTTAATAGGAAAGGGCAGAGAAGCAACTATTGGGCTTAAACAGTGGCAGAAACCGCTATTGACAATAGTCGGGGCAGTGCCATTAATGGTGGTAAATGCAGGAAACTCAAATATGTGGGTTCCATTTTTTGGAGAAGTCCAGTTTGGTTTGATTTATCCATTAATTTTAATTCCTGTAATATTTGTCGGAGCTTCAAACATGGTAAACTTGCTCGCTGGTTTTAATGGTCTTGAAGCAGGTTTGGGATTAATATATATAGGTAATCTAGGGTTATTTGCATATATGAATGATAGAGTAGTTGTGTCTTTAATCTCAGCAATAATGTTCGCTTCCCTGCTCGGATTTTATTATTATAATAGGTTTCCAGCTAAAATATTTCCAGGGGATTCCTTAACTTACCTTCTCGGAGGAACATTAGCAGTTATAGCCATTGTTGGAAATCTTGAAAAAGCAGCACTGATAATGTCAATTCCTTTCTTTATAGAATTTATCTTGAAAGCAAGAGGAAGATTCAAGAAGCAAAGTTACGGCACTTGTGTGAATGGTAAAATAAAATCATTGTATAACAAGGTATATTCAATACCACACATATTCACTTTAAGCTGTAAATTTACAGAAAAACAGGTTGTTTACATTATCCTGTTAATCGAGCTATTTTTTGCAGGATTGGTCTGGGTGATTTAATTGTTTAACAAAATAAAGAATTTATTATTGAAGGGGTATTCAAAAGAGGATAGTTTAGTTAGAGACAGCATAACATTATTCTCTGCAACAATGGTTTTAAACCTAATGGGGTTTGTTTTTCACTTCTTTATGGGTAGATTTTTAGGCCCAAGCAGTTACGGTGTTTTGGGAGCTTTAATGTCTCTATTATTCCTACTCGTAGTCCCTACAGTAACAATACAGACAACATTAACAAAGTTTGTATCTGAACTAAAAGTAGAGAATAAATATGGAAAAGTAAAGCACATCTTTCTTGAAATGCTGAAAGTATTTGCAATTATAGGAATATTCAGCCTAATAACATATTTATTGCTCAGCAGATTTATAGCAGACTTTTTGCATATACCTTTAGCTCCAGTATTAATTTTTGGGGGATTCTTGGTTTTTGCCTTGCTTCTTCCAATCTCAAGAGGAGTAATGCAGGGGTTGCAGTGGTTCAAGAGCCTTGGTATTAACATGGCCTTTGAAGGTATATCCAAGGTTTTGATAGGGGTAATATTAGTCTTGATAGGATTTGGGGTAAACGGTGCTGCTTTCTCAATCTTTCTCGCATTTTTTATATCTTTTTTAATATCATTTATTCCATTAAAGAAAATATTAGATTATGAAAGAGAAAAGTATTCATTAAGCACTGTTTATAGATATCTTTTGCCTGTAATATTGACCTTATTGCTGCTTACCTCATTTTACAGCATAGATATAATACTCATAAAGCATTTTTTTGATTCTGTTTCTGCAGGGTTATATGCAGCAGTTTCCTTAATAGGTAAAACTGTATTTTTCGCAACAATCGCAATAAGCTCTGTTATGTTTCCAAAAGTTTCTGAATTGCACCAGAAAAAAAAATCCCATAAAAGCTTATTAAAAAAATCATTATTTTTAGTAGCCTTGGTTGGGATTCCCTTGTGCATTCTTTATTTTCTCCTCCCTGAATTTGTAGTGAGAGTCTTCTTTGGAGAGAAGTATGTTAGTGCAGCAGGTTTAGTATGGAAATTTGCTGTATTTATGCTGCTTTTCTCCTTGACATACACAATTTCTATGTATAATCTCTCAATAAACAAGCTTAAATTTATTGTTATATTGCAGTCATTCAGCATAATGGAGGGGATATTGATATGGATTTACCACACAAGCCTGCTGCAAATAGTGCTGATGCTGATAGGGATAGGGTTTGCAATGTTTGTTACTATGTTTTTAACAACAATCTTAAGGAAGAATGTCACCTAAATTGTCTATAATAATACCTGCATACAATGAAGAAAAAAGGATCACAGAGACCTTGAATTCTTACTTGAATTACTTCAGGAGGAAAATAGATTTTGAGATATTTGTTGTAATCAATGGTTGTACCGATAATACTCTCGGAGTTGTAAAAGAAATAGCAAAGAAAAACAAAGAGATAAAATTTGAGGACATAGGCAAGGTAGCAAGCAAGGGAATTGCAGTGACAGAAGGATTCAAGAGGGTAAACTCAAGTCTGATTGGTTTTGTAGACGCCGATTTGGCAACACCACCAAATGCATTCTTTGATTTAGTTGAAAATATTAGAGGGTATGATGCAGTAATAGCCTCCCGCTGGATGGAGGGGGCAAAGATTCATGAGCATCAGCCATTAACAAGGGTAATTGCCGGAAGAAGTTTTAATTTCCTTGTAAACTTATTTTTTAATCTAAAAATAAAAGACACACAGTGCGGAGCAAAATTATTCAGGAAGGAAGCTATAAAGAGCATACTGAAGGATTTGGGGAAGACAAGATGGGCGTTTGATGTGGATCTCCTTTATCTCCTCAAAAGAAAAAAGTATTCTATTAAGGAGATTCCAACAGAATGGAGCGAACCAGGGGGATCCCATGTTAAGTTAAAGACAGTATTAGAAATGTTCTTGTCTATAGTAAGGTTAAGGTTAATCTACTCTCCTTTTAAATTTATAGTTTCTATGTATAATAGTGTTAAAAATGCCTTATAGATTCTCAATAATCGTAGCGCTTGCGCCGGAAAGAAAGATAGAAGTATTGGACTCCTTAAAGAATGCAGATTATGATCCTAAAAATTACGAAATAATTGTTGAAGTGGGCAAGAATCCATCTGAAAATAGGAATAGGGGGATAAAGAGAGCAAAAGGGGAAATTCTTGCATTTATAGATGATGATGTTTCTGTGCATAAAGATTTACTGAAAAAAGCAGATAATTTCTTCAAAAATAATCCTGAAATAGAAGTTGTTGGGGGTCCTCAATTAACCCCAAAAAATGATCCTTTCTTTGCTAAAGCCACAGGAGCAGTATTATCCTCATTTTTAGGGACTTATGTGATGAGCAATCGTTACAAAAAAGGAAAATTAAACTTGGATGCTAATGAGGATAGCCTACCCTCTGCAATATGCTTTGTAAGAAGAAATGTTTTTGACAAGATAGAGGGATTCAATCCATTGTTATTTCCAGGAGAAGACCCGGAATTATTTGCAAGAATGAAGAGCAATGGAATAAAAATGGCTTATGACCCGGAATTAATTGTTTACCATAGAAGAAGAAGCACTTATTTGTCATTCTGTAAGCAGTTTTTTAAATACGGGCAAGTAAGGATATTCAAGGAAAGAATAAATAAGAATAGGGAAAATTTTGTGTTCTTCCTACCATCACTATTCGCATTATATATTATTCTATTAATTCCCTCTTATTATCTAATACATAAATTAATCATAATCCCTTTTATTGCATATCTTGCAATAGTTGTCCTATATTCTATAGGCATATCAATAAGAAAAAATCTTCTATACCTCCCATTTCTACCTTTCTTATTCCTGTCTGTCCATCTCTCTTATGGGTTAGGTATGGTATATTCTCAAATAAAAGGAAAATAGAACAATATTTAAATATTATAACTATTAATCCTTGTATGGCTTATAAAAAAATTCTTTTCATTGCACCTGCAACTGAGTTCGGAGCATATCCTCCGCTTGGAATTTTAAGCGTCGCAGCATACTTAAGGGAGAAAGGATATGAAGTAGGGGTAATAGACTATTCAGGATTAAAAATAACTAAAGAACAGGTAAAAAAGGATATTTCCAGCTATGATCCAGATATGGTTGCTTTAGGGGTTCTAACAGGACCCGGTATAACCAGAGCAATAATGGTAAGTGACATTGCTAAATCTCTTGGAAAGAGTGTTGTTTGGGGTGGTCCGCATGCAACAATTTTACCAGACCTAACACTAAACCATCCAACTATAGATGCAGTCATTATGGGGGAAGGAGAATATGCTTTAGAAGAATACTTGGAATATTTGAATGGAAGCAAAAAAGAGCCAAAAGGCATGGGTGTTAAGATAAACAATAAAATAAGAATAACACCACCCCAGGATAAATTTGTGGATATAGAAACCAAGCCTATGCCTGCATGGGAGTTAATAAAAGATATAGACAAATATTTTCCATATGCAAGGCATAATTTTGTTCTGATGGAGGCAAACCGGGGTTGTCCATATAGATGCGGTTTCTGCCATCATGCAAATAATGATGTTAAGAATTATGGCGGGAAGTTTAGAAACTTAAGTGCTAAAAAACTAATAGGGCAGTTTGATTACATTAAAACTTTAACAAAAAAACATGTCTCAAGAATGGACATTGGGGGGGATATGCACTTGACTAACGAAGCATTTACAGAGCAGTTTGTTAAGGAAATGCTGGAAAGTGGAAGGAAGATAGGTTGGCATACAGTAAGCAGGTTTGACTGCATGACTGAAAAAATGGCGGATTTGATTGCAGAAGCAGGATGTGAGGGAATAATGCTGGGATGTGAGTCAGGCAGCCCAAGAATCCAGAAAATTCTGGGTAAGAAGATAGACCTGGGAAAAGCAAAAAGAATAACAAAGAGATTAAGAGACAACGGAATAATGGTTACTATTACCTACATGATGGGACATCCTGATGAGACATTAAAGGAAATACAGATGACAAAGAAATTCATGAGGGAAATTCCATCTGATCAGAACCTTCTGCAGATTTACAGGCCATTCCCAGGAACCCCATATTTTACTTTATCCATTAATAAAAGCAAAACAAAATTGCCCTCAACATTGAAAGACTATGTAACTTTTGGAGTTCTTGGCCATCATGCAAACATCTCTAAGGTTTCATCTGCTTTATTATGGAGGGAATTCTACAAATCAAATGCATACGAGCAGACAAAATACTTCATAAACCAGCAGAGATTCTTTTTAAAAAGACAGATGTACCACCAGTTTTTTGATTTATTCAAGAACAACAAATTTACATTCAAGATAAAAGAAATGTTGACTGTATCAGCAAGATGATTGCAATAACCGGAGCAACAGGGTTTCTCGGAAACAATCTAATACAAAAGTTAAAAGGCAGTAAGATAAGATGCTTGGTTAGAAAGCATAATGAAATTTTAAATAATAAAAACACAGAAATAATTATTGGAGACATAACAAATAAATCATCTCTAGATCTATTTCTAAACAAAGCAAAAATATTGATTAATTTAGCAGCAGTTATAGACTCAAAAAATAAAAAAGACTACTATGCCACAAACGTAGAAGGGGCTAAAAACTTAATAGAGGCATGCAAAAAAAATAAGGTCAGAAGAATAATCTTTGTCAGTTCAATGGCTTCTACAAAAGACTTTTTAGATGATTATGGAAGAAGCAAAAAAGAAGCAGAGGATTTAGTAAAAAAGTCTGGGTTAAGTTACACAATATTAAGGCCTTCTTTTATTTATGGAAAAAACAGCAACAGCATGAAAAAAATGTTATCTCTAATTAATTCCTTTAGATTTATCCTAATAGTTGGAAATGGGAAATATACTCTAAACCCAGTTCATGTAGATGATGTGGTAAAAGCGATAATTTCGTGCATAAATTCAAAGAAAGCAGTAAAGAAAACTTATGATATCCTGGGCGAAAAAGAGATTGCATTTAATGAATTCATAGATATAATAAGTGAAAAATACAAGATACAAAAGCGAAAACTTCATATACCTATTTCCATTTGTTTAGTAATAAGTTCAATAGGCAGTATTCTGGGCCAAAATTTTCCTTTGAAAAGGTCATTTGTATTAAGTCTAAACTCAAAATACAAAGGGGATATAGGACCTACAGAAAGAGATTTAAACTATAAACCAATAGGATTTAAAGAGGGATTAAATAAATAATGCTATACACCCATATTTTAAGGAACAGTATTTCTTGGAGGTATCCTAAGAAAGTTTTAGAGAATGCATGGTATGCAATGAAGTCCGGGCCAACAGCTCCAACCCCCTTTAAGTTAAAATTAGAGAATACCACAGTTTGCAATCTAAAATGCAATATGTGCCCCCACGGAGTTGGGTTGAAAAGGCCAATTGGCTCAATATCTTATGAAAATTACAGGCATATATTTGACCAAATCTACCCCTGTTATCTAAACTTAACCGGGATAGGGGAGCCATTTCTAAACAAAGATATATACAAGATAATTGCTCATGCGAGGTCAAAAAGCACTTTTGTTAAGCTAGATACAAATGCTACATTGTTAAACAGGACAAATGGGTTAAAAATGCTTGAGGCGTCCCCTAATATCTTATCTATTTCAATAGACGGAATGAAAAAAGAAACTTATGAAAAGATAAGGGTCGGCGCTAATTTTGAAAGAGTAATTGAAAACACAGAAAATTTTGTAAAGTTAAAAGGAGAGGTAGGAAACAAAGTAACAAATATCCATACATTCATGGTAGTTCAGCAGGAAAATCTAATGCAGCTCCCGGAATACATAAGATGGGCGGATAAAATCGGGGTTGATTCAATAAACGGAACCTTTGTTATTAGGCTTGGGATGAATGAAAATAAAGATTTAGGTCTTGATAAGAGTAAATCAGAAGATATAAAGAAAGTAAGAGAAGAATTAAAAGATGTTTTAAAGAATGTAAAAACAGATGTAAGGATTGCCAATCTAATGAATTTCTTGTATAATTTTGATAAATTGAGAGGAGGGGAAAGCATAAACAAAGGTCACAATGTAACTACCCCATGTTTCCTTCCATGGTACACCCCTTACATCACCTGGGATGGCAATGTCTGTCCTTGTGATTTTTATGCTGAAAATGAGATAGTTTTTGGAAATGTGTTTGAGGAGCCTTTCATGAAAATCTGGAATAATGAAAAAGCAAGGGCTTTCAGGAGGCAATTAATCAAGAAAAGAGTCGGAATCTGCGCTTCCTGTGGTGTTAATGAAAGCGATATTTATGACAAATATAAGTTTGTCAATAAGATACCTGTAGTCCAAAGAATAACCCATAGAAAGCATTAATAAACTTTTTTCTCTGTTTTTTTATATGGAATTACCCTCAGTAAGTTTTGTAATCCCAACATACAACAATAAAGGATTAGTAAGGAGATGTCTAGACAGTATTTTCTTCCAGGATTACCCAAAAAACAAGATAGAAGTAATCACAATTGATGGGGGGAGCACAGATGGAACTTTAGAATTATTGAAAAAATATCCTGTTAAGCTGTTGCATAACAAAAAAAGATTTCCCGAGGGCAAAGGAATGGGAAAAGACCAGGCAGTCCAAAAAGCAAAAAATGAATTAATTGCCTTTGTAGATCAAGATAATGAAGTACAGGGCAAAGACTGGCTGAAAGAGATGGTAAAACCCTTAATAAGAGATAGGGAAATAATTGGCTGTGCTTGCAAATTATTAGTAAAAAAAGAGGATAACTTAACAAATAAATACCTTAGCTTGGTTGGAACAGACCCTTTTGCTATATTCCGCTCATTAGAGGGCAGAATGGCTTTAAATAAAATAAAATTAAAAGATGAAGGGGATTACTTTACTTATATTATAAAAACTGAAAACTGCTTATGCACCGGGGGGAACTGTTTCATAGTGAGGAAGAAATTATTAGACGAGATTAATGGTTATACCCAGGATGTTGAAATGATTTATGGATTAGCAGAAAAAGGAAAAAATAGAATAGCCATACCTAAAAATGCATATACCCATCATGCAGCAGTAAATTCCTTTTCACAGTTTCTAAAAAAAAGGCATTACTGGGCCAAGCACCAGAGATCTAAAAACATTGAAAACAGAAAATATTCATGGACTCCAAAAACATTTAATGAATATAAAATATTTTTTTCTTTTTTAATAAAATCATTAACAATAATACCAAATTTTATAGTCTCTATTAATAATTATTTAAAAACAAGGGAAAAAGCCTGGTTATTGCATTCTCCAGCTGTTTTTCTAATAACATTGATTTATTGGAAAGTATGGATTTTGGATAAATTCAGAAAACTTATATAGGACTAAGTTTAATAGGGTGATATGGGTAAAAAGACTCGTATTCTATTTGTAATTCCTCCCTTAAGGGGAGATTTAAGAGCCGGTATTAGAAATGTAAAATTTCCTCTAGGCCCTGCTTATATTGCAGCTTACCTGGAAAAAAATGGCTTCTTTGTCAGGATTATAGACTCTTTGGCTTATTATGAAAAAGTAAAAAAACTAGGTTCAAACAAATACCATGTTGGTTTAAGTTATGATGAAATTGAAAAAAGAATGAGGGAGATAAATGCAGATGTTATTGGCATTAACTGTGGCTATACCGCTTATGAACAGGATGCTTTTGAAATAGCAAACTTGTCCAAAAAAATAAATCCAAATTGCCTAGTTGTGTTTGGGGGTGCGCATTCCTCTGCAGAGCCAAATTCAGTATTCAAAAATAAAAATGTTGATTTAATCGCTTTTGGAGAAGGAGAGGAAACATTTAATGAGATAGTTTCAAAATATGAGAAAGGAGAAAAGTTATCTGGGATAGAGGGGACAATTGAAAGAGGAAAAACCTCTCCAATAAAGAATAAACCCCGCCCCTTTATAAAAAACCTAGATGAACTGCCATTTCCAGCCAGACATTTATTGCCAATGGAGCGTTATATCACTCATCCAGACAGTGCTTTATGGGCTATGAGGGGGAGGAGCACTGATATCATAACAAGTAGAGGTTGCCCGCAACATTGCTCTTTCTGCTCTATCTTCACAGTATGGGGTAGAATTTGGCGCTCAAGATCACCAGTAAATGTTGTAGATGAGGTTGAGCATGTGGTTAAAACCTATAATGTAAAGCAATTCAGGATTCAAGATGATAACTTAGCAGTTTCTGGGCAGAGAATAAAAGAAATTTGCAAAGAAATAATTAAAAGGAAATTAGATATTAAATGGTATACCCCAAATGGAATTGCTATCTGGACTTTAAATGAGGAAATATTGACTTTAATGAAAAAATCTGGTTATTATTTAGCTATTTTTGGAATTGAATCTGGAAATGAGGAAACCTTGAAGTATATTGATAAGCCCATTAATTTAAAATATGCAAGAAAGATAATTGGAATATGCCATAGATTAGGGATATGGACCTGCTCAACTTTCTTATTAGGATTCCCGCATGAGTCAA
>CAZDKM010000015.1:0-4279 GCA_964505985.1 Candidatus Woesearchaeota archaeon | reverse complement strand
TGAGGGGATAAAAGAATCAAGCAGTTTAGCAGCTTCCCAATATAGGACTCATTATTTTTCAGGAGAAGAACTGCAGGAATTGCAGCAGCAAGCATATGCAGAATTCATGAAGCATAAAATGAAATCATTAACAAGTCCTAAATTTATAATTAAAACAGTTCTTCCTAAAAATAAATCATTTGAAGAGATAATGTATAGCGCTAAAATAGTTAAAAACTTGGTCAATCAAAAAGTTAGTTCTGTATTCATTAAAGATGAAGATGATCTGGCTTAAGGACGTTGTTTTTCTCTTTTTTAATACTCAATCTCATAAACCCTAAGCAAAGCTTTTTGTTCTTTATCTAACAAAAGTTCTCCTAAATCATCATACCCAAGAATAAACACAAATCTCTCAGGCTCTTTTATTGGAATCTCATAAGCCCACGTAGGAGATTTCTCCGAAGAGCTTAAGATCGCATATCTCGGTCTTTTCTCATCTAAAAGTTCATCAAAATCCTCTTCATCCCCCCAATTGATAACCTCTCTTTCAGAATAATAAGTTAATTGTGGAGCCCCGTCAGATAAGATTATATCCCCAGTCTCTGAATTTTCCTTTATCCATTTGCCAGAAAGTTTATACTCAACATAACCATCTTTTCTAGATTCAATCTCACTATCAGCAAATTTAATCTGATAAATTGCAGAAAATAATAAAAGTAAAACAATAGCTATTGCAGCCGCCATTTTATTATGTTTTCTAATATATTCATAAGAAGATAATGTAATTGTAGAAATCATTAGAAAGGCAGAAGGAAAGGTATAAAACAGATATCTCGGTTCTAATTGGTTGACAAACCCAAAATAAGCAAAAGGCACTACAAATAATAGGATAACAAACAGGTTTTTTTGCAGATTGGAATTTTTCCTGATTAAATCAAATCCGATAAATAATTTAAACAGAAATATACCAAGGCCTAATAAAAACAATAAGAACAAAACATAAGCAGGACTGTAAAAATAGGTATAATATAGCTTAATATAGTCTAAGAGTAAAAATTTATAATCATAATACCCACCCGTAGAGAAAATTGCTAGTCTATTGAATTGTAGATAAAACCATAAAACGTATGGAAGAAGAACCATTAAAATTATAGCAAAAGAAGTCCACAAATGTTTATTCTTCAAAAACTTCAATCCTTCTGTTATCAGCAAATAAAGGATAAATGCAAGAACTATAAGCCCAAAAGGAAACCTCATTAATATTCCAAATCCAACAGCCAAGCCCATTAAATAAAGATGGATTTTTGACTTGTTCCTATAGCCATTCCAAAACAAATAAGCAGAGATTGTCCATAGAGTTGTTGTTGGCATATCAGTCAATATCCTTGTTGTGAATATTATGTGAAGGTAAAATATAGAAATAAAGAATGCAAAAAGCAAACCAACCTGTTTGTTATAAATTTCTTTACCTAATAGGTAAGCAAAATATACCCCCCCCATAGAAAATAATAATTCTATAATCCTCAATGGCATTTCAGGATTAACACTAATTTTATAAAAAATAAAAGCAAAAAATGGAAGTAGAACTGGCCTAACCTCGGGAATATGAAAAGGAATGCCAAATGCCCAATTTTTAGCCATAGCAAGGTATTCAGCTTCATCAAACCATAAGGCAGAATTGATAGTAAGGTATTTCAGCCTTAAGACAAGTGCAAATATCAGGATGCAAGCAAGTATGAAATTGGAGTTTTTATAAAAAAAATTTTGCTCTTGTTCCATAAGCCCAATAAAGGCAATAAATACTTAAATATTAACTTTGTATACAACAATTGTGGGGTTTTGTTCAGCACTAATTAATGGCTTTCCGGAAATATCAAATGCAGCAACAGGCTCAAACAAATCCATATGTTTTGATGGGAGCTCATAAGTCCAGTCTAGAGAATTGAAATAACTAGTTGTGACTAAAAATACTGGTTTTAACTCTTCAATCACTTTTAATGTATTTTCTTCATCCCTTCCAAAACCTCTTGTAGGCCTGTCAGCCCAGTAAGTCATCTCAGCATGGATATTATTGCTCAAAATCCATTCCCCCTTTCCACTATTCTGTTTTATCCATTCAGCAGCGCTTTTAATTCCTGCTTCTCCATTCATACGGCTTTTTAACAAAGAATCACTCTGTGTTATTTGTGAAACAGACCCTATGAATAGTAAAATAAATAATACAGTAACAATTCCAATTTCAGAATATTTTTTAAAGTGGTCATAAAGCCAAATAACCCCCCTCCCTATTACTAAAAAAATACCAGGAGCAGCAAACATCTGCCACCTCGGATCCCCTATATCCCTTTGTATTACAACAAAGAACATAAATGTTATTAAAATCATTAAAATAGTCATCAAATCAGCATTCAAGTCTTTATTTTTATTCTTGAAAACTAAGTCCATTCCTAATAAGAACTTTAAAGTTATTAATAATCCAACAAAGAACAATGCGTATAATATGAAATCCTGTTTTATGGATATTAACTTCCCAAGCCAAGGCCATATTGTTGGGACTAGATATACTTCAGCAATAGTGAACACATTCCATGCTAGTGGTCTTGCAACTGCATCCCCAGCACCAGTTCCATATTGGGCCGCCCAAGGGATATAGCTACCATAATGAAAGTGGCCCCATATCATGTAAGGCAATGAAATAAAAACAAGTGCAATCAAAGCATACCACAGTTCTTTCCTCTTCAAAAATTTATGTTGCTCAGTTATCACTAAATAAAAACCAATTATTCCAATAACTAATAAATTAGAAAGTCTAGTTAAATACCCAAATCCTAAAAATAATCCCATTAGTATCAAATACAAGGTATTTTTCTTCTCCACACTTACATAACCTTTCCAGAAGAAATAAATTGCCCCCAACCCAAAAACAACAGCAAGCAAATCTGAATGTACTCTTGCAATATTAAACAAAAACATCCATGAAACACTTGCTAATAATGCAGCTACTAATCCAACTTTTTCATTGTAAAATTCTTTTCCCAATAAATAAGTAAAAAATACTATAAATAATGAGGGAACTACAACAGTAAAAAATCTAATCCATAATTCATTGAACCCCATCTTATAGAACAACGCGATAAACAGCATGAATAAAGGGGGTCTTGCAGCTTCAACAGCCCATAAAGTGTCTCCAAAAGCCCAGTATCTACCAGTTGCCAGATAAGTAGCTTCATCCCACCATAAGGATAGGGTATTAATATCAAAATATTTTAATCTCAAGAATAATGCAAATAATAAGACTGCAACAAGCAATACATTACATCTGTTATCTAACCACTTTTTTGATTTATCAATAAAAGACATAGAATTATTATAGGTTATATTTTTAAAAGTCTTTGCTATTCTCAACAATATATCTTGCAGCGCCTAACAGATTATCTGCAGTATAGTCCGGTGTCACATTAAAATTACCATCTCTACCACCTTTTCCAGTTCTAACCAGCACAGTTCTACAGCCAGCCCTTCTCCCCATTTCTATATCATCTGTTTTATCCCCAACAACCCAGCTTTGAGAAAGATCTATTTCTAAATCTCTAACAGCTTGCTCTAACATTCCTGTTTTAGGTTTTCTACACCTGCAATCCACTTTATATTTCCCCTTTCCTTTTTCACAGGATGGTGAGGGCAAAAATATTCTCCGTCGATGTTTATTTTATGCCTTGCTAATTGTGCATATAAGTGATTCATAAACTTACGATATTCTCTTTCTGAATAATAGCCACGCCCTATTCCTGATTGACCTGTAACAATGATTAATTGATAACCTAAAGTTTGTAGAATTTTTAATCCTTTAACTGCTCCTCTTTCAAATTCAAAATCTTCTACTTTATGAACATATTCTTTATCAACATTAACTACGCCATCTCTATCGAGAAAGATTGCTTTATTCATTTTTTATTACTCCTTCAATTTCTCTTTTCCATTTTTCATGGTCGCCGAAGGAAGATTTAGTTAAACGATAATTATCTTCATCTAAATGCTTGGTTGAAAATTCGAAGAAGATTGTGTCCTTTAACGCTCTAAAACTATGATATTCGCCAGGTTTTACATGCAGAATTTCTCCCTTTCCAATTTTAAGATATTTCCCGTTGTGGATTAATTCTAGCTCTCCATCTAAAATATAAAAAGTTTCTTCCTTAATTTTATGCATGTGATACGAGCAGTAATAGCTTTCTTTTATTAACATTCTTTTTCCACAGTATTTTTCATTGTTTACAATCCATTCTTCCTGGCCCCATTCTTT
>CAZDKM010000014.1:0-14665 GCA_964505985.1 Candidatus Woesearchaeota archaeon | reverse complement strand
CTTTCTCTTATTCACAGATGGATTTTATTGCCCGTTATAAAAGAATGAAGGGTTATAACTTATTTTACCCATTTGGAACTGATGATAATGGATTACCCACAGAAAGACTGATTGAGAGAGAGAGAAAGGTAAAAGCTGCAAACATGGAGAGACAAGAATTTGTAAAGATATGTTTAGATGCTCTGGAAAAAGAATTTAGGCCAAAATACATAAAAAACTGGAAGGATATTGGTATGAGTTGCGATTTTTCCTTGTTTTATACTACTATCAATGACCATTGCAGAAGAATTTCTCAAAAATCTTTTTTAGATTTGTATAAAGACGGGAGAGAATACCAGAAAGAGGCTCCTTCCATATGGTGTCCTGAGTGTACAACTGCAATTGCCCAGGCAGAATTAGAGGATAAAGAGCTGAAATCTTATTTTAATGATATAAAGTTTAAATTAGAAGATGGAAAAGAGATTATTATCGGGACTACGAGACCTGAGATGTTAGCAGCTTGTGTTGCTATCTTTGTACATCCAGGTGATAAAAAAAATAAAAATTTAATAGGAAAAACTGCTATTGTCCCTATATTTAACCATGAAGTTAAGATAATTGCTGATGAGAGAGTTGATATAGAAAAAGGAACTGGAATTGTAATGTGCTGTACCTTTGGGGATATTACTGATACAGAATGGTATAAGGCATATAAACTGCCTTTGAAAATTGTTATTAGTAAAGACGGAAAAATGATTTCTTCTGGAAAGTATAATGGTATGTCTATCCAGGAAGCAAGAAAGACTATAATTGAAGATTTGAGAGAAAAGAAAGCATTAGTTTCCCAAAAAGAGATTACGCATATAGTCAATGTTCATGAAAGATGTGGAATTGAGGTGGAAATACTAAAAACAAAACAATGGTTTATCAGGTATTTAGACTTAAAGAAATCATTCTTAAGAGAAGGGGGCAGGCTAAGCTGGCATCCAAAACATATGAAAGCTAGGTATGATAACTGGGTAAGGGGTTTACAATGGGACTGGTGCATATCCAGACAGAGATATTTTGGCATTCCATTCCCTGTATGGTACTGTAAAAACTGCAATGAAGTTATACTGGCAGATGAAAAAGATCTGCCTGTTGATCCGATGTATGACAAACCAAAGATAAAAAAATGCCCAAAATGTTTTTCTACTGAATTTGCTCCTGAAAAAGATGTTTTAGATACATGGGCAACCTCATCTTTAACCCCACAGATTGCAATTCAATTAATAAAAGATGAGAGAATAAGAAAAAAACTATTTCCTATGTCATTAAGAGCACAGGCTCAGGATATTATAACTTTTTGGCTATTCAATACCCTAGTTAAGAGCCAACTTCATTTTAAGAAAAATCCCTGGAAAGATGTTATGATTAGCGGATGGGGGTTAGATCCTAGAGGCAGGAAGATGTCAAAGTCTAAAGGAAATATAATAGAGCCTCAAGAAGTAATGAAGAAATATTCTGCGGACTGCTTAAGATTCTGGACTGCTGGTTCCAAGTTAGGAGATAATCTTGCTTTTCAGGAAAAAGAACTTATTGCATGCCAGAAAATTACAATAAAACTTTGGAATGCTTCTAAGTTTGCATTTATGCATCTAGATGGTTTTAAAATTCAGAAACCTAAAAAAATTTTAACAGTAGATAAATTCCAGCTAAATCACTTAAACAAACTAGTAAAAACCTGCACTGAGGCATTTGAATCATATGAATATTCAAAAGTTAAACTAGAAGTAGAAAAGTTTTTCTGGCATATATTTTGTGATAACTATCTTGAAATAATCAAGGATAGAATATATAATCCTGATAAAAGAGGAAAAGATGCAAGAAGTTCTGCCCAGTATACACTTTATACTTCGCTTTTAACATTGATAAAGTTAATATCGCCAATTCTCCCTTATATCACAGAAGAGCTATATCAAAAATATTTCTTGAAGCATGAAAAAATTAAAAGTATCCATACAAACGAGTGGCCTAGCATCGGTTCTGTTAATGACAAACTTTGCAAACAATATGAAGAATTTATCCAGTTAATCTCTGAAATAAGAATGTATAAAAACAAGAATAAAAAATCTTTAAAAGAAAGAATTGACGTAGTTCTACCAGTTAAATATAAAAGATATGAAAAAGACTTAATAGAAGACTTTAAAGCTGTTACTAACACAGAAAACTTATCTTTTGGAAAGTTTTTAGAGATAAATTTTAAAGATGGATAAAAGAAAAATACAGAAATTAAAGAAATTCATTAAGGAATTAGGAGCAATAAGGGGAAGACATACTGAGCTTGTTTCTGTTTATGTGCCTCAGGGTTATGACTTAATCAAAATTATCCAGCATTTGGAGCAAGAGCAGGGAACTGCTTCAAATATCAAGGATAAGAACAATAGACAGAGGGTTATTGATTCCTTGGAGAAGATGATCAGGCATCTAAGATTGTATAAAAGAACTCCTGAGAATGGACTGGCTGCTTTTTCAGGCAATGCCTCTACAAATGAAAGCAAGATGGATATTAAAGTGTGGAGCATTGAGCCTCCTTTGCCTATACAAACTAGGTTATACAGATGCGACCAGACTTTTGTTCTTGATATATTGAAAGCAATGCTGGAGAGCAAGGAGATATACGGCTTAATAGTTGTTGACAACAGAGATGGCACTATTGGATTATTGAAAGGGACTTCAATACAGGAATTAATTCATTTAACCTCTGGAGTTCCGGGAAAGATAAAATCCGGGGGGCAGTGCTTGATGCCTGACACCTCTGTAGATTTAGCAGACGGACAAGCAGTTCATATTGAAGACTTAGAGGAAGGAGATGAGGTTATGTCTTATGATCTTGGCAATAAGAAAAAAATAATTTCTGAAGTCATCAGAGTATGGAAGACTACAAAGGAGAATATATATGTGATTAAAACTAAGGATGAAGAAATCCAATGCAGTGGGGATCATTTACTGTTTTTAGGAGATGGGGGCACAAAGGCTGCTTTTGAATTGACCAAACAAGACAAACTAGTTGATTTTAAGGGGAATGAGGCTGGTATAAGATCAATAAAAGTTTTGGATAAGGAAGTCACTATGATTGACATTGAGGTTACAAATAAAAATTTCTTTGCCAACAAAATTTTAGTTCATAATTCCCAGGCGAGATTTGCAAGATTAAGAGAAGGAGCTGCAAAGGATTTTTATAAAAGAATTGGAGAGGCTGCAAACAAGGAGTTCTTAGGGAAATCAGAGATAAAAGGGATTATTATTGGAGGGCCAGGGCCTACTAAGGAGACCTTTTTAGACGGGGATTACCTAAACAATGAGCTGAAGAAGAAAGTTATAGGGGTAAAAGACTTAAGTTATACTGGAGAATTTGGGTTAAATGAATTGGTAGATAAATCAGGAGACTTATTAGCTCAGGAGTCTATTACAAGGGAGAAAAATATAGTGAATAAGGCATTGGAGATGCTTGCTAAGAATCCTGAGAAGGTTGCTTATGGAAAGGAAGAGGTTGAAAAGGCCTTGGAGTATGGCGCTGTTGAAACTTTGCTGATATCTGAGGACATTGATGAGGAAACAACTGAAGAGCTTGAAAAGAGGGCAGATGCAACTGGAGCTGAGGTTGAGCTTATTTCTACAGACACTAATGAAGGGAAACAGATAAAAGAGATTACTGGAATTGTGGCTTTGCTGAGATTTGCCATAAATAATTAAAAAAGCTTAAATATGCTCGGTTATTATTAATATTTCATGAAAAAAAGAAAATTAAATTCAAAGAAGTCTGTTCCTGTAGGTGTTAAAGTTATCTCTGTGTTTTATTTTATTGTTGCATTTTTTGAGATCATTGCTGGCATTGCTATCTTATTCTTTGGAGGCTTATTAAATGAAACCCTTAGTTTTCGGCTTGGACTCTCTATAAGCGATCCTGCATTGCTTTCTGGGACTGGATTATTTATTGCTGCACTCGGTGTTTTTTACATATTTGTTGGAAATTATTTGTGGAAAGGAAGGAATTGGGCGAGAATAGCAGCAATAGTTATATCTTCTCTTTTTGGATTGTTTTATCTAGTCAATCTTATCCTAGGAGGTTTTGGTAGCATTATATTTGTAATTATCCATGGTGTAATATTGTTGTATTTATTATTAAACAAAGAGGTTAAATCTGTATTTTCATAATACAAAAATTTAAAAATAGATTAAGCTTTTAAAAATTATGAAAAAAAGAGGGTTAGTAATCTTTTCTTTACTTGTTGTTTCTGTGTTATTCATTGCTGGTTGTCAGCAAACTGTTGGTCGAAATCCAGTAAAGTTAGGGGCACAACCAAATGGAGACTATATCTGCTCTGATGGAGCAACTATACTTCCGGCAGGAAGATATACATTAGCGGAACAGGAATGTGGACTAGCAATATCTGCAAAGAAAAGTGTTTTGAGAGGACAAACACAGCAACCACAACAATTAGAAGAGAATCCTTGTGTAGGATTACTTGAGTCTGATTGTAAAAGTTTGGGGACTGTTTATGAATGTAAGGCTGCTTATGATAAAGGTAAATATCTAAGGTGTGAGAAAGAATCCTTTAATTATTGGGCGGATTCTGCGGGAAATCAAGATGGATTGGGGAGTAAAACTGAAAGAGAGTACTTAGAACTTAAATTAAGAGGGGTTAATGAGTTTTATGTGGTCACACAAGGCCCTAGTGATAGGTATAGAAATTGGAAAGGACAGGGGACTTATATGTACTTAAGTCAAGAGGAATTAAGAGCAGATTATGAGGGTATTTCAATCCGTGGAGAGGTTGGAATTCTAAAAGTTGATGGAAATGGAAAAATAATAGGAGCATGGTCCTCTTCTGGTGGAGGTATTGCTACAGGAGAATGGGAAGAGGAATCGACTCCTATAATAAATTATAATGAAGAAATGGATATGAGAAAGAGAGAAACACTTGAAAATAATTGAAAATTAGGCTATCCAAAAATTTAAAAATCAAACAGAACTCTTATTGTTATGCAGGATATTAAAAATAGGATAGAAGCTGTTTTGTTTACTGTTGGAAAAGCTATAACTTTTGAGGAGCTTGCTTCTTTGTGTAATCTGGGGTCTGCTGGAGTGGTAAGGGAAGCATTAAACCAGCTTGTGGAGGAATATAACAAAAGAGAAACAGCTCTTGTATTGACAGTTGATAATAATGTGGCATCATTAAACATAAAAAAAGACTACATGTATTTAACTACTAAACTGCTGAATGATTCTGAGCTGGATAAAGCTACTCAAGAAACTCTGGCTTTAGTTGCTTATAAAAAACTTGCTTTGCAGTCAGATATTATAAAAATGAGGGGAAATGGAGCTTATGATCATATAAAGAGATTGAAGGAACTAGAATTTGTGATATCTGAGAAGAAAGGAAGAACAAGATTACTTAAGCTAACACCAAAATTCTTTGATTACTTTGATGTTGTGGAAGATAAGTTACAGCAAAAACTTGGTGAGGTAGAGCAAGAAAATACCAGAAATGCTATAAAAATGTTGTTCCAAGAAAAATGAAAAAGCAAACAATTTTGTTACTATTAATTGTGTTGTTTAGCCTTCTTGTAAGAATTGTTATCTCATTTCAGTCTGAGTATTTCGCAGATGACGGGGCCTATTCCAATTTAAGGCTCATTGAGATGATTAAAGAAAGGAATAATTTCATAACATATGACCCATTAAGCTACGGCGGGAGGGATGTGATCCAGCCACAGTTATTTCATGCAATCATGGCGGCATTATCATTTATTCCTTTCTCTCTAAAGGTCCTGCCTGAAATATTCATATCTATACTGCCAATCTTATTTTATTTAATCTCATTAGAGCTAACCAAAGATGAGAATTCCTCAATAATAACAGCTTTTGCATCCTCATTTATTCCAATTGTGTTTAGCTCAACTGTCAACCAGCTGTCAACTTATTCTCTAGTTCTTCCTTTAGTACTGCTAATGTTTTACTCGTTATTAAAAATAAAAGAGACAAAGTATCTTGTGTTATTTATTGCGCTGTCATTTATACTTCCATTGATACATGCATCTTCATTTTTATTCATGCTTTCTCTATTGTTTTATATAATCTTACTGGTTTCTGAATCAATGGACTTATCCGGGATAAGAAGAGAAGCCATAACATTTTCCTTTTTTTCAATGCTATTAATAAACCTGATATTATTCAGAAAAGTTTTTCTCCAGTATGGGGCTTCATTGGTAAGGCAGAATATCCCTGATATAGCCTTTGACTACTACTTTTCAAACTTTAGCCTGACAGATTCGTTGTTGATAATTGGAGTTATTCCATTAGTTTTTGGGATAATGGGAACTTATTATGGGCTGTCTGGGAGAAGAAAAAAAGATGTTTTATTATTGACGAGTCCTATTCTGGCCACATTTCTAGCATTACTGTTAAAAATGATTGATATCAGCAATGGAATACTATTTTTGGGTGTGTTCCTTACACTAACAACTGCATTCAGCATAAAGAGATTGCTAGACTACTTTACCCTTACGAAATTATCAAGGCACTACAACTTATTTGTTGCTGCTGTTTTATTCTTTATCGTAATATTTGGAATTGTGCCCTCAATTTATTATTACAGCAATGACTTGGAAGAGAAGTATAATGTTGATGACCTAAAGTTTTTATCCACTGTTAAAGATGAGGATTCGTTAGTATTGTCTGCCTTTAATGAAGGGAATATTGCAAGCTACTTCACAGGAAAGAAGAATTTTATAGACACTGATTTTTTGCTGGCTCCTAACCCGATCCAAAGGCTTAGTGATGCAGAAGTTGTTTATAAAACATTTTCAGAGTCTAAAGCATTGGAGATAATGAAGAGGCATAACATAAAGTACATCTTACTATCGGAAAAAACAAGAGAGACTTATAAAGTTGATAAAATATTATATGTAGGAGATTTATCCTGCTTTGAACATGAAAGAGAAACAATCTACAAAATCATATGCTAACAAGATTGCAGTTGTATTGCTTGCAGTCATAGTATTAGGAATGCCAATATTGGTGAGAGGTATTAATAATTTTGATGGAGCTGATCCTTATTTTAACCAAAGGCTGGCAGATTTATTGGAAAAAGACAAGCTGCCTGATATTGACCCATTGAGCTTTGCTTCCAGGCCCTTCTTTTATCCTATTGGGACTCCATTTGTTTTATACTACATAGAAAGGTTAATTCCTGATAATATTGCATTAAATTTTATGCCGTTTGTTCTGGGGATTTTAACAATACTCCTTATGTTTCCTATACTGAAAAGACTCGGGTTTGGTGACAAGGTTATATTAATTGCCAATACTGCCCTGGTTTTCAGCCCTCCTTTTATATATAACTTTTCAATATTTAATATGTTTACAATACCTGTTTTTCTGAATATCCTTGCTGTTTATTTATTTTTGTTAGATAACAGGAGATTGAATATAGTGTCTGTTTTAATTTTCCTGATTATTCCATTTTTTGGGTATATCCATGTCATTTTTTCCTTGATATTTTTATTTATTTATGGGCTGAAAACGAAAAATGTAAGATTGTTAATAATAGGAATAATATTACTAACCGGTCTGGCTTATTTCAGCCAATTGAGCAGCGGACTGGGTGTTGCTTCTGCTGAAGAGAGGGATATATTATTAAGAGCAGTGTCAGAATTCGGTGGGAATTTAGGAATAAGCTTATTCTCTATACTAATACTCTTTTTTGGACTTAAACATCTATGGAAGGACAAGTACAGACACAAAGAGGTTTATATCTCTCTGATGATATTATTCTTATTGTTCCTTTTTAATCAGAGATCTGGGATATACCTTGTAATGGTCATGTCTCCAATAATCTCATTGGGGATTCTTGAGATAAATAATTCGAAATGGGAGTCAGGAATAATAAAGCATCTTACAATAATACTTCTAATCTCTGGATTAATATTTGCAGGGTTGAGCTTCTTGTCCAAAATGCCACAACTTCCGCCGAACCAAGAGATGATAGACAGCCTTGAGTTTATAATGGATGGAACAAATCCAGGAGATGTTGTTTTTTCACACCAGTTTAACGGCATCCTGATAAATTCAATAGGAAAAAGGCCTAATGTTATTGATATGAATTCCGCATTCGCTCCAAGGGTCAAGGAAAGGCTGAAAGACTCAAAGGTGTTATTTTACTCCAGGGATTTTGAAATTACAAAGAGCATCATTGAAAAGTATAATATAAAATACATCTATATAACTCCTGAGATGAAGAATGGATTAGTCTGGAATGAGCCTGAAGAGGGACTTCTTTTCGTTTTGGAATTTAGCGGGAATAACTTTAAAAGAGTTTACAACAACAATGAGATAGAGGTCTGGAGGGTTAACTTCTTGGAAGAATAATGGTTTCCACGCTAACTGCATATTTATGGTTTATAGCATTTGTATCTGTATTTATATCTCTATTCTGGATGACTGTTAATTCTGTTGTGAAGCAGCACAAAAAGGCAAATCCAGTGATAAAATCATTTCCAAGAGTAACTGTTGCTATACCTGTGTGGAATGAAGAGAAGACAATCTTATCCACAATTGAATGCATTCTTAATCTTGATTATCCACCAGATAGAGTAGAGATAATTGTTGTGGATGACAAGAGCAGCGATAATACTGCAGATGTTGTGAAAAGGTTCATATCCAAGCATAAAAATATCAGCCTGGTAATGCATGAGAAGAATAAAGGAAAAGCCGGGGCTGTAAATACTGCATTAGAAAAAGCGAAGGGAGAATTCTTCTGGGTTTACGATGCTGATTCCTATTCTTCCAAAAACCTACTAAAAAATCTTGTATCAAGGTTTTATGAAAAGGGAAATGAAGATGTCGGGGCTGTTGTTGCCATTACACTAATAAAAAACCAAGGTAATGTGATAGAGAAGATGCAGAGACTGGAATATGTAATGACCGCATTCATGAGGAAGTTAACTGGGACTATTGACACACTGCATATTACCAACGCCCTCAGCCTTTTTAGAACTAATATACTGAAAAAAGTCGGGGGTTTTGATGAAGGAAACCTGACAGAAGACTTTGAGATAGCAATGAGATTGAGGTCAAGAGGATATAGGGTTATAATGTGTGAGAGGGGAAACTTTCATACTAGGATTCCTGGAACTATAAAGAAAATGTGGATGCAGAGGGTGAGGTGGTTTAGGGGATTTATCTACAACAATATAACTTACAGGAACATGATTATGAACAGGAATTTTGGGCTTCTTGGCTTGTTTCAGATTCCATTAGAGGTATTTATTCTTATTACATTATTCATATCTATAATATTACTGGGATTTAATTTTATAAAGGAGGCAATTAATCTTATAGCCAGGATATATATTGCCAGAAATACATTATTCAATTTTGATTCCACCTTGCTGCAATTCCTTCTAGGATTAAACTGGAACTTTATTTTTCCATTTTTAATAGTTCTTATATCTGCACTTTATTTGTATATAGAGGCCCATAAATATGTCGGGGAAAAATGGAGATTCTATATACCATCACTTTTATATCTTTTTGTCTATCCCTTCTTCAGAAGCATGCAGTGGGTTCATGCGGCGATGCTTGAATTATTAAGAGTGAAAAGAAAATGGTAAGGGTATTTAGGAAAGACATGCTTGTCACTTCATTTTTGATAGCCCTGTTTATATTCATTCTTGGCTTTTATGTTGGGTCTATCATTGATGATTCAAGAATTGCGGATGGAGAGGAAATGCTGATTATTACACAACTAGATACAGATAGTTTTGTTACAGAAAGAGAATTCCTTACTACTTTTGAGGTTAAAGATTGCCCTTTGCTTAATAACAGAATGCAGGAGCTAGGAGAAAATCTTGGAAATATTGGAAATGTTATAACTAAATATGATTCAAGAAGTATAAGCAATAATGACCTTTACAATCAATTAAAAAGAAAGTATTTTTTATTGGAGGTTAGAGCATATACGCTGAGAAAACAAATCTTGGATACCTGCGATGGAAATGGCTCTGATGTAATATTATTTTTCTATGACACTGAAGAGAATCGGGAATCTTTAAACCAGGGTTATGCTCTGGACTCTGTTGTTGAGAACAGAGGAGATGTTATTGTATTTTCAATTGATGGTGGATTTGATGAGCCGACTTTAAATTCACTGAAAGAATTTTACAATGTTACCTTACAACCCACAATCATAGTCAATTACGAAAATAAAATAGAAGGATATATAAGCGAGGAGGATATTATAAAACTGTTGAAATAAGATGCCAGCATGCAGTATTTGTGGGGCTTCCAGGGAAAGGTTGGTTAGTTCTGTTATTGAAGGGGCTGTTATAATTGTGTGCGAGGAGTGCGCAAAATTTGGAAAAATTGTTTCTGGCCCTAGAATTGTTAAAGAAAAACCTATGACTGGAAAAATAGAAGAAATAGAATTTGTTGAGGAAGGATATAATGATAAAGTAAGAAGAGCGAGGGAGAGGAAAAAATTAACCCAGGAGGAGCTAGCGAAGAATCTTGCTGAGAAGGAGTCTACTATTCATGGCGTAGAATCCGGAAAATTAAAACCAGATTTGAAACTGGCCAGAAAACTTGAAGTCTTTCTTGGGATAGATATTACTGCAAAAGATTTTGTCAATCCTGGAACAAATAAAAAAATTGATTTTAAGGATAGGGGTCTCACTATTGGAGATTTACTGAAAATGAATGATGATAACTAAATCCAAATTAGCTATAGAGCTTTCTAAAATTAAAAGTTTTGACAAACCAAAGATAAAATTGGAGCAGTATACAACTGATTCTGAGGTTGCTGCTGAAATATTGTGGAATGCTTATCTTGACTGGAATGTAGAGGGGAAAGTAATTGCTGATTTAGGATGCGGAACAGGAATATTTAGTCTGGGATGTGTGATATTAAATGCAAAAAGAGTTTATGCTGTTGACAAAGATGAAGATTCTTTGAAGATAGCAAAAGAAAACATCAAAGACAGAAGATGTGTGTTTGTTCATTCTGATGTTGCTGAGTTTGATAAGAAAGTTGATGTTGTTATCCAGAATCCCCCTTATGGAACAAGGAACAAGCATGCAGACAAGGAATTTTTAATCAAGGCATTTGAGATAGCTGACAAGGTTTATTCAATGCATAAACTATCAACATTGAATTTTGTGGAAAAAATTGCCAGAGATAATGGTTTTAAGATAGTTAAAACTCTTAAATTTAAGCTACCCTTAAAGAAAAGCTATGACTTCCACAATAAAAAAGTTGAAAAAGTTGAAGTAGGATGCTGGTTTTTTGAAAAACAACAAGCTTTTTAAACTGATTTTTTGTCATATTTCCATGGAAATTGAATTTTTGAAGAATGAAAAGAATAAGATTGAATTTATAGTAAAAGGGGAGGATCATACATTATGCAATGCTCTAAGAAAAGAGCTATGGGATGAGAGTGATGTGGATATAGCTGCATATAACATTGACCATCCTTTAATTGGAGATCCTGTCATGCTGGTTGAGACTAAAAAAACAGATGCTAAAAAAGCTGTTTTGAATGCTTCTGCTTCTTTGAGAAAGAAGGTCGGGGAGCTTAAAAAGAGCGTTAATTCTGCCCTGTAATCTTTCCAAAACTTATATATATTAGTTTTCTGTATTGGAATGGATGGAAAATAAAGAGGCACCTATTTCTTTTTATGTGCTGGCATCATTTGGACTATTATTTTTGATATTTTTCTTTCTTGGACAGCCTGAACAAGGGGCAAATGAGAATAATGCCCTTACTGGTGCCCTGGCGGTTAATGATCTTAAATCAACTGCAGGGTTGGTTGTGATAGGAACTGTTGCCATCTTAGTGGTTGGCTTTTCCTTTATCTTTTTTAAAAAAATGTCTGCTAAGAGAAAAGCCCAGACTCTTGAAAGCCCTGAAATTCCCAAAGCAGATAAAAAAGTTGAACTGCCCGGCTCCAAACTTGAGGATAAGCATAAAGAAGAGAAGAGAGACATTCCTGAGGGTGAGGTTGATGAATTATTCGGCGGGGATGAAGAGCCGCATATTAAAGCTCCGGAGCCCCATGAAGAAGTTTATAGACCTATTAAAGATGAACAGAATATCCAAAAGCAGATGGTCAATGCCTCTGAGCTAAAAGGCAAGATAAAAAGTATGTTAATGGGGAATAGGAGAAAGGAAGACATATTCAGCTCATTGAGGAATGAAGGGTATACAATGCAGCAGATAGAGATGGCTACTGATGATATAAATCTAGAAACATTGAAAGACTATATTAAAAGATGCATGCAGAGGGGATTAAGCAAATCCCAGATATTTGAAAATTTAAAAGCAAAGAACTGGAAGATGGAATTAATAAATAAGGCTTTTTTATCTTTTACTCAATAAATGACCAAATGAGTTTAGCAGAAACATCTTTTCCTTTGGTAGAGATAAACCTATTTAAAACTGACGTAGGCGACACTTAATCAAAACTGACTAATTTGCGACAGAACCCTATTTTAACCACTTTTTAGTAATATGTAATAAGATTAGAAACCTTTTTATTAAATGAATCTCAAGTTCAAAAACTGAATGAAATTAAAGAAAGTCTGGAAGTTTATATGGAATGAGGACTCTTTTGCATCATGGATTGTTAATGTAATTTTAGCTTTTCTTATTGTCAAATTTCTGATATTCCCTGGATTAGGATGGGCATTGGGAACATCCCATCCAGTTGTGGCTGTTGTTTCTGAGAGCATGGATCATAAAGGAGATTTTGAGAACTGGTGGGAAAGACAAGGAGGATGGTATGAGGAAAGAAATATAACCAAGGAGGAATTTATGAAGTATGACATGAAGGATGGGTTTCAGAAAGGGGATATTATTTTTTTAAAAGGAAAAGAGGAATTTGAAATAGGGGAGATAATAGTTTTTAACGCAAATTCCAATAATCCAATAATCCATAGAGTAGTAAAGAAAAATGGGAATTACCAAACAAAAGGGGATGCGAACACTGATTCATCAAAAAATTTGGGAGAGACTGAAATAGCCAGAGAAAGGATAATAGGGAAAGCTTTATTTAGGGTTCCTTTGTTAGGATGGGTTAAGGTATGGGCCTCAGAAATATTTGGGGGGTTTAAAAATGCTGTTTTGTCCTAAATGCAAGGGATTATTAGTTCCAAACAAAGAAGATCCAAAAAAAATAATATGTGGCAGTTGTGGATATAGACCAAGGCAGAAGAAAACTTTGACTGTTAAAGAGAGAATAAACACTGAAACCAGGCTGGAGGTAGTTGATAAAACCATAGAGACACTGCCTTTAACAGAAGCAGGATGCCCTAAATGCAGCCATGAGAAGGCTTTCTACTGGACTGCGCAGACCAGGAGTTCTGATGAGGCTGAAACTAGATTTTTTAGATGCCAAAAATGCAGGCATCAATGGAGGCAGTACGATTGAACCCTTTAATTCCTGCATATAAAGAGAGATTTATCAGAGATATTGGAAGAGAGGACATAAAGATAATGGTATCAGGGATTATAGTATCTAAAGACAATGGGAAAATAGTAATAGATGACACTACTGGAACTATCCCTGTGGAGATTGAGACTGAGCTTGATGTCAACAAATTTGTAAGGGTTTTTGGGGTTCTTATCCCTTATGAGGAGGGATTTGAGATACAAGGGCATGTTATTCAGGATATGTCTGAAGCGGATGTTGATAGATATATCAAAGTAAAGGCTTTACTGCAATAATTATATACCACTACCAAAAACAATTTAAGGCTGAGACTATAGTTTAGATTCTATGAAACTTACATTAGCTGAGAGCAGGTTTTTGAAAGACCCGATTAATATTATTTCTGAGCTAGTAAATGAAGTTACTTTCAAAATTAACAATGACAAGGTTGAATTAATAGCTATGGACCCTGCTAATGTTGCAATGGTCAAATTTAACTTATTAAGCTCTGCTTTTGTGGAATATTCCATAGACAAGCCTTTAGAAATATCTGTTAACTTGGATAATTTCAAGCAGATACTTAGGAGAGCCAAATCTTCTGATGTTTTAAGTTTAGAATTAAACAAGAATAAATTGAAGATAGAGTTTTCCGGGGATTCTAAAAGAACTTTCAATTTAGCTTTGTTAGATTTAGGAGACCAGAAACATAGGGAGCCTGATCTGAGATTTTCAGGCAAAATTGAAATTCCCTCCAACATACTAGATGAGGCTATTGAAGACATGGGGGTAGTGTCTGATGCTGTTTTATTGGGGCTGGAAAAAGAAAATCTTTCTGTGCAGGCTTCTGGAAACATGAGCAATGCCATAATAAATCTACTTAAAAGCGATGAAGTAAATATAAGTTTAGAGGGAGAAAAAATATCCTCTAAGTATTCAATTGAATATCTGAGAAAGATAATGAAGGGGTCTAAATTAACTAATAATGCTTTGGTTTCTTTAGGGAATGACTATCCGTTGAAAATTGAATACAGGATAAGAGATAAGATGAGCCTGCAATTTATTCTTGCTCCAAGAGTTAAAAACGACTAAAAGGAGAATATTTAAATATAAAGTTATTAAGATAGTAAATATGCAAAAGAGGGCTCAGGTTACTGTTTTTATCATACTTGGAATAATTGTTATAGCGGTTATTGGTGCTGTTACATACTTTTATGG